>JAUIMF010000030.1 GCA_030433415.1 Gammaproteobacteria bacterium
ACGCAGGCTCATCCGATAGCACGAGGTCCGAAGATCCCCCGCTTTCCCCCGTAGGGCGTATGCGGTATTAGCTTGAGTTTCCCCAAGTTGTCCCCCACTACCAGGTAGATTCCTACGCGTTACTCACCCGTCCGCCGCTCTACTCACTCCGAAGAGCTTTCGCGCTCGACTTGCATGTGTTAGGCCTGCCGCCAGCGTTCAATCTGAGCCATGATCAAACTCTTCAGTTTAATCTTTTACCTCCACTACTAAGAGTAGGAGGGTTGGTTTGCACAGTTACCCGCGCCTACCAACAAATCCCGGCTCAGACACAATCTCGAAATCAATGTTCAAAAGAATCAATGAGTCACTTGTTGTGTCTGAATAGTTTTCAGCAACTATCCCAACAAGTGCCCACACTTCTGTCTTCATCAAACTGTTAAATAGCTCCCCGCAACGTGAAGTTCGGGGATTCCCGTGACCGTGCAGGTCAGCGGGGAGGCGTATTATACGCAGGGCGAATCGCCGCGCAACACTTATTTCAAAAAAATTACGAAGCGTCGCAAGAATCCTCAGGCGCGCTCAAACAGGTGGTACTTCTTCTTACCAAGGCGCACCAGGTGAAAACGTCCGAATAGCGCCTTCTCTGCCGCAAACACCGTCAGGGGAGCCCCGTTATCATCCATGCCGCAGGGCGCGCCATTGACCACCACGGCCTGGCGCTGCAACGCGTCCTTCACCTGTTTGCCCGAGCTCGCAAGACCACAATCGGCCAGCAGTTGCGTGAGGGTTTCGGGCAGCGAGCCCTCTTCCAAAGCGCTTGAGGGAAGCCCATCCAGTCGCAGTTGATCCAGATCCGACTCCGCAAGCGACGTCGGGTCGCCGCTGAACAGGCTTTCGGTGATGCGCTGCGCCCCCGCCAGGCCGTCATCACCATGCACCAGGCGCGTCACCTCTTCGGCGAGCACGCGCTGCGCTTCGGGGCGACCCTCACGCGCTTGATCCGACGCCTCGATTGCCGCGATCTCCTCAACGCTCAGGAATGTGAAGTAGCGTAGAAAGCGATAGACGTCATCATCAGCCACTGACAGCCAGAACTGGTAGAAGCTGTAGGGAGAGGTGCGTGCCGGGTCCAGCCAGATCGTTCCGGCCTCGGTCTTGCCGAATTTGCTGCCATCGGCCTTGGTGATCAGTGGCATCGTCAGGCCAAACACCTGTCCCCCGTGCATGCGGCGCGTAAGGTCGATACCACCAGTGATATTGCCCCACTGATCTGACCCACCGAGCTGCAATCCGCAACCATGGCGATGATAAAGCTCCGCAAAGTCGTAGGACTGCAGGATCATGTAAGTGAATTCTGTGAAGCTGATTCCCGCACCCTCGCGCTCGATGCGCTGCTTCACCGACTCTTTCTGGATCATTGCATTGACGGAAAAATGCTTGCCCACGTCCCTCAGAAAGGACAGCACATCCAGGTCTTTTGTCCAGTCGAGGTTGTTGACTACCAGCGCCGAGTTATCGCCAGCATCGAAGTCAATAAAACGCGACACCTGCGCGCGCAGCTTGTCGACCCAGCCTGCCACTACGTCGGGCGTATTGAGCTGCCGCTCCTGCGCCTTGAAGCTGGGGTCGCCGATCAGCCCCGTTGCCCCGCCCACCAGGGCGATGGGGCGGTGACCTGCCAGCTGGAATCGACGCAGCATCAGCAGCGGCACCAGTGAACCAATGTGCAGGCTGTCTGCCGTGGGATCAAAACCGCAATAGAGTGTGCGCGAACCACCATCGAGCCAGGCGGACAGGTGGTCCTCACCCGCGATCTGGAACACCAGGCCCCGGGCCTGTAAATCCGCAATCAGTGCACTGCTCATTGTTTTTCCAGCCTCGGCGTGTTTAATCCGGTTTTGGGGGGACGCGACCTTACCGTACCCGTCGCTGAACGCAAGGGGTGAAATCCGTCACTATTTCGCTCGCCCTTCTTTATATATAATTCCTCGCTGGTTTAATGGGCATCGGCATGATTTTCCAGAGAAAAGCACATCGTGGAGCCACTCCCCGGAGTGAGCGACAGGGTCTCTCGCACCACCACCTGCTGGCGGTAGCGGCCCTGTCAGCGCTGGTCGCTATCGGTGCTGCCGTAACACCTTCAGGTGATGTAAAGGCCAAACGCACCTCGGCGGAGGAATCGCTTCACGACGCTGAGCTACCGGTGGCAACAGATGTAGATTCGGCAGAAACGACGCTTGTCAGCGAAGAATTTGCCGGCGCTGTCGACAACCTCAAGGCCGAGCCCGCACCGCCAAAGAGCCAGCCCTGGGAAGAATTTATCGTTCGCAGTGGTGACAACCTGTCACTGCTGTTCAAGCGGGCGGGCTTTTCTACCCAGGACGTCTATCAGATCGTGAACACCGCCCCCCAAGGCCGCGGCCTCGAGCGCATATTCCCAGGCCAGACTCTGGCGTTTCAGCGTGACGAGGGCGGTGATCTTGCTGCGGTCCGGCACACCATCGACGGGTTGCAGTCTGTGGTATACCGCCGCATGGACGGAGGCTTTTCTTCAGAGCAGATCACCCGGGAGCCGGAGCTGCGTCAGCGCTGGGCAACGGTAGAAATCGAATCATCGCTGTTCCTCGCCGGTCGCGCGGCGGGAATGTCCAGCAACCTCATCATGGAAGTGGCCACCATCTTTGGCGGTGTTATCGACTTTGTACTCGACCCCCGGCGCGGCGATACCATGGAAGTCCTGTTTGAAGAGCTGTATCTGGACGACGAAAAATACGCAGACGGCAAGGTTATCGCCGCGTCCTATACCAATCGGGGCGAGCGCTTTGACGCCTTCCGCTATATCGACAGCAATGGCGTAGCGAGCTACTACAACACCGACGGTGTGAGCATGCGCAAGGCGTTTCTTATGGCGCCGGTGGACTTCACGCGCATCAGCTCCAACTTCAACCCCAGGCGCCTGCACCCGATCTACAAAACCCTGCGACCCCACAATGGCACGGATTACGCCGCGCCTCGGGGTACGCCGGTGTTCGCGGCGGGCGACGGCCGCGTTATCGAGGCCGGGTATACTCGCGCCAACGGGAACTACGTGTTCATTCAGCACGGCGACCGCTACCTGACGAAGTACCTGCACCTGAACAAGCGCAAAGTGAAGTCCGGACAGCGCGTTGTGCAGAGTCAGGTCATCGGCACCGTGGGCTCCACCGGCGCTGCCACCGGTCCGCACCTGCACTACGAGTTTCTTGTCGGGGGCGTACATCGCAATCCCCGCACCATCCACAAGAGCCTGCCAAAAGCCAAGTCACTGCCCGAGGGTGAAATGCCGCGGTTTCGCGTAGCAATTGCCGAGGCCTCGCAACAGCTGGCCCAACTGCGCGCAGACCGTCAGCTAGCCCAGGCGCAGACTTCTGGCACCGTCGACGCCCCCTGACTCTGTGACTTCCGCACCCGATGGACGCTTGTTTATCGGTCTGATGTCCGGCACCAGCATGGACGGTATCGATGCGGTGCTTACCCGACACGCGGCAAGTGGAATGAGTCTTCTGGCTCACTACTCTCACGCCATGGATCAGGAGCTTCACCGGGATCTGACCGCTCTGGCTACGGGCGCGCAAGACGACCTGCACTCACTGGCAACGCTGGACCACCGCGTCGCCGTCGCCTTTGCCGACGCGGTACAGGGACTGCTTGAAAAAGCCCAATGCCCGGCGGACACCGTTTGCGCGCTGGGTAGCCACGGGCAGACCGTTCGCCACCATCCCACCGGCTCGACTCCCTACACGATGCAGATTGGGGACCCCTCACTGATTGCCGAGCGCACAGGCATCGCCACCGTCGCGGACTTCCGTCGTCGAGACATGGCCGCGGGAGGCGAAGGCGCACCTCTCGTACCGACCTTCCACGCTGAGCAGTTCGGTGCCACCGGTGTCCGCCGGGCCATTGTGAACATCGGCGGGATCGCCAACGCCACCCTTCTTGAGGGTAAGGCGGTGAAGGCAGGCTTCGACTGCGGGCCGGGCAATACACTACTGGACGCCTGGATACGACGGCATCGCAGCGTAGACTATGACGCTCACGGTGCCTGGTCGGCGGAACACGAACATTCGCCGTCACTACTGCGGACGTTGCAGGGTGACGCTTACTTCACCCGCACCGGCCCCAAAAGCACCGGCCCCGAACACTTCAATCTGCAATGGCTGGATGCCCAGATTGCAGGAGACGAGGACCCGGGCACCGTGCAGGCCACACTGGCGGAGCTCACCGCCGCGGCCATCGACGCCAGCCTGATGACCAGCGAACCGCCATCCGAGGTGTACGTCTGTGGCGGTGGAGCCCGTAACACGGACCTTATGCGTCGATTGAACCAGCGCCTGAATGCCCACGGAATAAAACTGTCGACGACCGATGAACTGGGTCTGGACAGCGAATGGGTCGAGGCCTGCGCCTTCGCCTGGCTCGCACAACGCACCGTGGACGGTTTAAGCGGCAACGCCCCTGCGGTCACAGGAGCGGTAGGCGAGCGGATACTTGGCGGTGTGTACGGTCAGCTCGGCTGACGCGGCTTATACGGCGAAGGAAGCGCCGCAGCCACAGGTGGTCGTGGCATTCGGGTTGTTGACGATAAAACGGGAGCCTTCGAGCCCCTCGGTGTAATCCACTTCAGATCCTGCGAGGTAGGGGTAGCTGAGCGGATCCACCAGCACGACCACACCGTCGCGCTCTATCGTTGTGTCGTCCTCCGCCGCATCTTCATCAAACGAAAATCCGTACTGGAAGCCCGAGCACCCGCCGCCGGTGATGAACACCCGCAACTTCAAATCGAGGTTCTCCTCTTCGCTGATCAGTTCGCGCACCTTGCTGGCGGCGCGCTCAGACAGCGTGATAGAGGTGGGATCGAACGCCTGGGCGACGGTCATTTGGCTCTCTTGTCTCTCTTGCTGGCGATTTAAAGACGTACAACTTTAAGACGTGCAGCGCCGAGCCCATAACCCAGCGTTGCGCTCAAGTATAGCGCCCCCACCGCGTCGGCGCTATGGCAGCAATCCGGGAGCGTCCAGCCCGAGCGTCTCATCCAGACCAAACACCAGATTCATGCATTGCACCGCCTGGCCCGCAGCGCCCTTCACCAGATTATCCTCTGCCACCGTCACTACCACCGTACCGCGCCCCTGAGGCACGGTAACGGCGATCTGGCAGCGGTTGGACCCGCGCACGCTGCGGGTCTGGGGGAAGGAACCGGCGGGAAGCACATCCACAAACGGCTCATTGGCGAAGTAGTCCTCGAATACCGCCTGCAGATCCGCCGCGAGCCCGTTTTCATTCAGGCATCCGTAGAGCGTCGCGTGGATACCCCGGATCATCGGGGCCAGATGGGGCACAAAGGTCAGGGATACCGGCTCCCCCGCCACATCCTGCAGACCCTGTTCGATCTCTGGCAGATGTCGGTGACCGGCCACGCCGTAGGCCTTCATGCTGTCGGCGACTTCCGACAGCAGATTGTCCACCTTGGCCTGCCGCCCGGCACCGCTGACACCGGATGCCGCGTTCGCGATCAATGAGCCAGGGTCCACCAGGCCCGCCGCAAGCAAGGGTGAAAAGCCGAGCTGCACCGCTGTTGGATAGCACCCGGGACAGGCCACGAGCTGCGCATCACGCAGCTTTGCGCGGTGTCTCTCGGGCAGACCATAGACCGCACGGGCGATTTGGTCCGGGCATGCGTGGGGTTCGCCGTACCAGGCCTCCCACACCGCCACATCACGAATCCGAAAATCGGCCGACAGGTCGATGACCCGCACACCCAGGTCCAACAGCGCCGGTACCTGGGCCATGGCCACGTTGTGGGGCGTGGCAAAAAACACCACATCCATGCCCGCCAGCTCCTCGGTCCTGGGTGCCGTGAAGGTCAGGTCCGTGAATCCAACCAGGTTGGGGAACAGGGTGTCGATGCGCCGCCCTTCTTCTGCCCGCGACGTGATCAGCGCCAGCTCCACGTCGGGATGGCGCAGCAACAGGCGCACAAGTTCCACACCCGTATACCCGGTTCCGCCGACGATAGCTGCTCTGATCATGATTCAAGTCCTCTTCCGAGCGCGGCAGTATATCGCCAAAGCGAGGCATAGAATTGCTAACATCCACACTTTTACTGCGGACAGCGCCCTTGCAGTTCAGCTTTGGCAGTTTTCGACGCTCCCTGACGCACTACGAATCGGCGTTGGCCTACGCGTTTCTTGGCATTATCGCCGGGGTGCTGTCTGGCGCAGCTGTGATTGCGTTTGAGCATGCCATTGAGCACACAGCACTGCTGTGGGGTGTAGGATCCAGAGGCGACAACTTCGAATCCCTACCCGCACTGGAGCGGTTCGCGCTGCCTCTGGCGGGTGCGCTGATCCTGGGCGCGGCGTTCTCTGCCCTGCAACCCGAACACCGTGACGTGGGAATCGTTCACGTCATCAGCCGCCTCTACCTGCACTACGGCATGCTGCCGGTGCGCAATGCGATCGTACAGTTCCTCGGCGGCGTGGTGGCGCTGGCCACGGGGCAATCCGGCGGTCGCGAGGGACCCGGCGTACACCTGGGCGCGGCCATCAACAGCATCATCGGCCAACGTCTGGGCCTGCCCAATACCAGCCTGCGCATACTGATCGCCTGCGGCTCCGCTGGTGGCATTGCCGCCGCCTTCAATACCCCCCTCGCCGGGGTGATTTTCACCATGGAAGTGATCGTCAGCGAGTACACCGTGGCGGGCTTTGTGCCGGTGGTGCTGTCGGCGGTCGTCGCCTCGGCGATGAGCCATCAGCTTGGGGGCGGCGCAGAAATCTTCGAGATGTCGGGCGTGCAGTTGGCCTCGCTGTGGGAGATACCCTACGTCATGCTGCTGGGGCTGTGCTGTGGTACCGCTTCGGCGCTACTTATTCGCCTAAGCACCCTGAGCGCGAAGCTGACAGACCGTCCTGTCCTGCTGCGCTTTGCCCTCGCGGGACTCCTGACCGGCAGCCTCGCGCTGTTTGTGCCCGAGGTTCTGGGCATCGGTTACGACACCCTCGGTCGCGCCATGTTCCAGGAGCTGGCTCTGCAGACTTTGCTGGTGATCGCCCTGGCGAAAATCGTTGCCACCGCTGTGGCGGTAGGCTTTGGCATGCCGGTGGGGCTGATCGGCCCTACGCTGCTTATTGGTGCCTGCATCGGGGGTGCCGCCGCCCTCGTCGGCGCTCCGCTGCTGGCCAGCCAGCAGGCCATGGCGTTCACCATTGATCCCACGCTGTACGTGACCGTTGGCATGGCCGCAACGATGGGTGCGGTATTCGGCGCGCCGTTGGCGGCCTGCCTCGCTGCCATCGAGCTCACCCAGAGCACCAGCGTCGCGATGCCCGCTCTGCTTGCCATCATCATTGCCAACCTCGTCAATACCAGCCTGTTCCGCCAGCGCTCTGCCCATCGCAGCGTGCTACGCCAGCTCCTGCGCCGACTCCCCGACGACCCCCTGGACCAGCTTCTGCATCGCACCGACGTCAATGCCGTCATCGACAGCTCGGTGGTCACGCTGGACCGCAAGCTCGGCTCATCGGTTGTGAGCACGCTGGCCGTGCAGGTACCAAACTGGTGTCTGATTCAACGCGAAGGAGAATTGCTGTTTTTGGTGTCTGGCAACGAGCTGATGGAGTGGGTCGAAAACTCGCCATCAGAAGACGAGGATCCTGACATCACCGAGGCCACGCTGCGCCGCTGGAGCATCGCCGTGGTCCCGGAACAGGCAACATTACGCCAGGTACTGGATATTCTGCGCGCGCGCACCGTCGAGGCCGTGGCCGTGTATGCTCGCGCAGGCCAGGGCAAGCGAATCCTGCGAGGCATCGTGACCCGGGATCGCATTGAGCGCTTCGCCCTGCATAGTTTGAACAATTAGGTACCCACCATGCTCTGGCTTCGTGCACTGCACATTATCTTCGTTGTCTGCTGGTTCGCAGGCCTCTTCTACCTGCCGCGCATCTTCGTGTATTACGCCGCCAGCGAGCATCCCGAAACACGGGCACAGCTCGCCGTGATGTCCCGGCGTCTGTATCGTTTTGTTACGCCATTCATGGCGCTCACGATCTTCTTTGGTGTGGGGCTGCTCAGCACCAACTTCGGTTATTACCTGCAGGCACCCTGGATGTGGCTGAAGCTGGGCGGCGTGACCTTTCTAGTGGTCTACCACTTTCAGTGCGGTCGCTACGTGAAGGCAATCAATGACGACCGCGACGATCACAGCCATGTGTTCTATCGTTTTTTCAACGAAGTCCCCGTGTTGTTCCTCTTCGCCATCGTCTTTCTGGTGGTACTCAAACCGTTCTGAACCGATGGGGCACCAGGGCGCATTGCGCTAAGCTTACGCCCTGATTCCAAGACACTGTAAGGCAGATCATGAGTCGTTCCGCAACGCTGTTCTCCCAGGCGCAGATCCATATACCCGGTGGCGTGAATTCCCCCGTGCGGGCATTCAGGGCCGTGGGTGGTACACCCGTTTTCATCGATCGGGCCGACGGCGCCTACCTTTACGATGTGGACGACAATCGATACATCGACTACGTACTGTCCTGGGGTCCCATGATCATGGGACACAACCATCCCGAGGTCCGTGAGGCCGTAATCCGCCAGGCCGAAAAAGGGCTCAGCTACGGTGCGCCCACGGAGTTGGAGATCGCGCTGGCGGACCGCCTGTGCGACATCATGCCGAACATGGACCTGATTCGCATGGTCAACAGTGGCACCGAAGCCACCATGAGCGCGATCCGCCTCGCGCGTGGCTACACCGGGCGCGATGTGATCGTAAAGTTTGAGGGCTGCTATCACGGCCACAGCGACTCCCTGCTGATCAAGGCGGGCTCCGGTGCTTTAACCCTGGGCGTTCCCAGCTCCCCGGGCGTACCGGCGGCATTGGCGGACTACACGCTTACGCTCACCTACAACGATGTGGATGGACTGCGTCAGGCCTTCGCGGAGCACGGCGAGCGCATAGCCTGTCTGATTGTCGAACCCGTAACCGGCAACATGAACTGCGTACTGCCGACACCGGAGTTCCTGGCGGCCATGCGCGAGGTGTGCAATGACAGCGGCGCGGTACTGATCCTGGACGAAGTGATGACGGGGTTTCGCTTCGGCATTCAAGGCGCCCAGGGCTACCTGAACCTCGAGGCGGACCTGACCTGCCTGGGCAAAATTGTGGGAGGAGGCATGCCCGTGGGTGCCTTCGGCGGCAAACGCCACATCATGGAGCAGATCGCCCCACTCGGTCCCGTCTATCAGGCGGGCACCCTGTCGGGAAATCCCATCGCCATGGTCGCCGGTCTGACAACCATGGATATCATCTCGCGCGAAGGCTTCTACGAGCCACTGTTTGCGCGCACCCAGGCGCTTTGCGAAGGCATGGAAGCGGCCGCCAGTGAGGCGGGCGTTCCCTTCACGACCAACCATGCCGGCACCATGTTCGGTGGCTTCTTTACAGAGGCTGGCAGTGTTTCGAACTATGCCGAGGTGATGGCCTGCGACACGGAACGCTTTGCCGCGTTCTTCCACCACATGCTGCAGGCCGGGGTCTACCTGGCACCCGCGTCCTATGAAGCGGGCTTCATGTCGTCGGCCCATACCGATGACGATATCGCCGCTACCCTCGATGCCTGCCGCAAGGCCTTTGCCGCACTGTAAGGAGTCAGCCATGAGCTTTACCCCCACCCGCGGTGCATTTCCCGCCACACGCATGCGCCGCCTGCGGGCCACGGACTTTGCCCGCACCCTGGTCCGCGAATCGGCGCTCACACCTGGGGACCTGATCTATCCGGTATTCGTACTCGAGGGCGAGGGGCAACGCGAGGCCGTGCCCTCCATGCCTGGGGTCGAGCGTCTCAGCGTTGACCTGCTGACGGAGCTGGCCGGGGAGCTTGTCGCCCTGGGTATTCCGGCGGTCGCCCTGTTCCCCGTCGTGCCTGCTGAAAAGAAATCCCTGCTGGCTGAAGAGGCCTACAGTGAAGATGGGCTCGCCCAGCGCGCGACGCGGGCGCTTAAAGCTGCTCATCCATCCCTTGGCGTTGTTACCGACGTCGCCCTGGATCCCTTCACCACCCATGGGCAGGACGGCATCATCGACGACAGCGGCTACGTTCTGAATGACCGCACGACCGAAACCCTTGTACTGCAGGCCGCGAGCCATGCTGCCGCGGGCGCTGACGTGGTCGCCCCCTCTGACATGATGGATGGCCGTATCGGGGCGATCCGCGAGCGCCTCGAAGGTGATGGCCACGTCAACACACTCATCATGTCCTACGCTGCCAAGTATGCATCGAGTTACTACGGCCCCTTCCGCGATGCCGTGGGCTCTGCGGGCAACATCAAGGGTGGCAACAAGTTCAGCTACCAGATGGATCCGGGCAACAGCGATGAAGCGCTGCACGAGTGCGCCCTGGATCTGGCCGAGGGCGCCGACATGGTGATGGTAAAACCGGGCATGCCCTACCTGGACATTGCCCGTCGCGTGTCCGACGAACTCAAGGTACCCACCTTTGCCTATCAGGTGAGCGGCGAGTACGCGATGCACATGGCTGCGTTCGCCAACGGTTGGCTGTCGCGAGAGGCCGTCACCCTGGAATCGCTGCTGGCGTTCAAGCGCGCCGGGTGCGCGGGCATCCTCACCTATTTCGCTATCGATGCGGCGCGTCTACTCCAGTAGGTGCCTGAGCGCCATCGCGGCGCTGCTGGGCATTGCCGCCGCGCTGTTAACCCCGCGTGCCGGTGCGGAATGCGCATGTCTCTGGCAGGGGTCCTTTGCCGACGTACAGGCATCTACGGATCTGGTGATTGCAGCCCAGGTTACGCGCATCAAGGGCAATGCGGTGGATGTAGCCATCGAGGAAGTCCTGCGCGGCCCCGACTATCTTGAAGAAATTCGCATCTGGATGGCCACGCGCGACTATTGTCGCCCGCCGGCGGAGGACTTTGCCGTTGGCACGCGCTGGGTTTTTGCCCTGCAGCGCATTCGCGAGGTGCCTCCCGATGGCTTCGATTCGGGCACACCCAACTACAGCTATGGCCGCATCGACGACTACATTCTGTCGCACTGCGGCGGTTACTGGCTGAACTACAGCGGCGAGGCGGTCACCGGAAGCCTGGTGGACGCCCCGCGCTGGGCCCGGGACCCGGATATGACGCCCGTGCAAATTGACCTGTTGCGTGCGTATGTCGCGGGCCGGGCCAGCGTGGATGCGCTGCGTGAAGCAAGCCGGGAAGATCCAGCCGTGACAGAGCTGATGCTTGATACCCGCGCTTTTCTGCGGGGTGACCCCGAGATTGATGAACCCTGAGTGACTACATCAAGGCGGCGCGATTGATGCGGCGTGGGTGAATCAGCGCCGCCAGAGCGGACGCCCGTCCGAGTCACCGCTCAGCAGATCCAGCAACTCGTCGAGCATCTGCAGCGACAGCCCCCAGATCCGCCGACCCTCGTAAAAATAACAGGGCAGGCGAAGCTTCACACCGCCCCGCTCCCAGAGCATCTCCTCGCGATTGTCGCGCTCAAGCAGGAACTCCAGCGGCACCCAGACCACTTCGGCCACTTCGGCGGGATCGGGATGAAAATTCACGGCGCGCTTGAGGTGAAAGACGTAGGGTGACACCACCAGACGACCGGAGATAGGGCGTCTTCGCGCGCTCAATTCTGACAATCGCCCGAGACAGCGCTCCTGCGCACCCAGGTGCAGGCCTATCTCTTCTTCGGTTTCACGTCGCGCCGTTTCAAGTCCGTTGGCGTCATCCGGTTCCATGCGACCACCGGGAAATGCCATCTGTCCGGACCAGGGATCGCCCTCACGCTCCGTGCGGCGAATCATCAAAACTCCCAGCTGCCCTTCTCGTAACTGCAGGATCAGAGCGACCGCCGCCCGCGGGCCCAGCGCCTTGAGCCACTTGCGCGCCGGGCGGTGGCTGGCAAGGGCGGTTTCGGTCATCTGGAGCAGGGATACGGACACGATAAGTGAGAGGAGTAACAAAGTGAGCCGGAATTAAGCCAGCACGGCTGCAGCGTCGCAAGGGCCAAACCTGCGGGTCAACGCGCTGCGCCCCAGTAAGAACACAGCGAGCACCCAGATTTAGACGCTGACCGGCGCAGCCTGCCCTGTTCCCGGTAGAATCCCGTTACCACTTATGGGAAATCTCCACTTGGATCAGATCACACAATTCCTTTTCTGCCTCGACAACCTCAGCCTGAGTTACCGCGCCAAACCCGTACTGCGCGCAATCAACTGGAACTGGCGCACCGGGGAGCACTGGGCTGTAGTGGGTGGCAATGGTGCGGGAAAAAGCTCCCTCGCCGCGGTGCTGAGCGGTGAACAAACGCACTTCTCAGGTCGCTTCGACAAAGGCCCTTGCCTCGACGACGGCACCACGGCCTTTGTGTGCTTCGAACGCGGACGGCGCCTGTGCGAGCGTGACCGGAAACTCGACTGCGCTGAATTTGAAAGCGACGCCAGGGATGCCGGCACGCGGGTACGGGATCTAGTGTATGACCTCGACGCATTGCGTACGCGGTTTCCCGAGTTGGTACCAAAGCTGGATCTCGAGCGCCTGCTCGACCGGGGCCTACGCTTTCTCAGCACCGGCGAAATGCGTAAGACGTTGCTGGCAAACGCTCTGCTGAACGAACCCGAGTTGCTGATCCTCGACAGTCCCCTCGACGGCCTCGATCGGTCAACGCAGGCGGTGCTCAAACATGCGCTCGAAGACATCATGGCCACTTGCCCAGCCGTCCTCATGCTGTGCCGCGATCTCGAAGATCTGCCAAATGCCTGTACGCACTTGCTGATACTCCACGAGGGGCGAGTTGTTGCCGCAGGACCACGAGATGCGGTGCTTGCCAAGCCGGAGGTGTCCCGGATTCTGGAGCCACCACAATTGCAGTTTCAGCCCCGTCCCCTCACTTATGACATAGCAACAGCACCCGACCACACTCCCACCATCGCGCTGGACGGCGTCACCGTTTTCTTCGGCGATCTCTGCGTCTTTCGCGATCTGCACTGGCGCTTCGAACGCGGTCAGCACTGCCTGATCGCCGGCCCCAACGGCAGCGGCAAGAGCACCCTGCTGGACCTGCTCACGGGTGACAATCACAAGGCCTATGGGCAGCCGGTGTCGCTCTTCGGTCAGCGCCGGGGCAGTGGCGAGAGCATTTGGGAGATCAAGGCGCGCTTCGGACGCGTGGATGCGCGCATGCAGAACGCTATGCCCAGTGGCAGCACAGTGCTGGATGTTGTGTGCTCCGGCTTCTTCGACTCCCTGGGCCTCTACGACCGCCCATCGGATCGCCAGCGAAGTCTGGCGCGTCAGTGGCTGGAGTCTTTAGATTTGGCCGCGCAGGCTTCAGCGGAGTTCGCCACGCTCAGCTTTGGCCTGCAACGACTGGTGCTGCTCGCGCGCGCCATGGTGAAGGAGCCGCCAATTCTGCTGCTGGACGAGGCCACACTGAATCTGGATGCGGGGCACCGGCGCCTGTTTCTCACCGCCGTCGACCACCTGATCGATGCGGGACACACGCAATTACTTTTTGTGAGTCACACCGCCGCAGATCGACCGCGCTGCATCAACCAGCTTCTGGAGTTCGAACCCGGACCCGAGGGCTCCTCGGTGCGCGTCACGAATCTGTAAAACGCCGCAGCGCCCGACAATCAGCGCCGCCGCAGTACAGCAACCCACGTTCGGCGCTGGCGACGGCGCGGGTATCGTTGCCCGCCGCACTGTGGCTGCGGGCGAGTTCAAGGTAGACCGGCGCGTACTGGGGCGCGATGCGCAGAGCACGCTCCAGGCGGGCAAAGCAGCCCGCCATATCGCCTTCACGCCGCAGGCTGCGTGCCTCTTCCAGCAATTTATCGACCACACCCGGGCCGGTGGCTGGTGGCGGCGCGGTCGTCCCGCCGGGTACCGCAGGTGTCGCACCCGCGCTGGTGCCCTGGGATGCGGCGGGGTCTGAGGGAGACACCGGCGCGGGCCCCGTCGCACAGGCGCCCAGGAGCAGGGTCAATACCACCAGTATCAGACGCATCGTTGTCAGCCTCCCAGCAATCGTTCAAACCACCCACGCAGGCCCCCGCGCTCGCGTCGGCATCCCGTGCTGTCAATCGGCTGCGATCCGGACTGGAAGGGCAGCAAGCGGGCATTTTCACAGCCTTCGCCCGTGAGCAGGCCGCTGCGATCATCAATCCAGTGCAGCTCCACTCCCTCGGGCATCGGATAGGCCAGGGGGCGCGTCGCCGCACCGGCCATGAACTGCGCCCAGATGCGCAGGGCGCCACTGGACCCGGTCAGCCCCGTCGCTTCGTTGTTGTCCCTGCCCACCCAGGTGACCGCGAGCAGATCGCCCGAGAACCCCGCGAACCAGGAATCCCTGCCGTCATTGGTGGTACCCGTTTTTCCGGCGACATGCAGATGGTCTGGCAGGTAGCGGTAGACACCACGGCCCGTGCCCTCCATCACCACTTCGCGCAGCGCATAGCCGACGAGATGCACCGAGCGTCGATCCACCGCTCGCTCATACTCGGTAACATTGGTCCGTAGCACCTCTCCGTGGCGATTGACGATCGCGCGGATGCTGCGCAGCGGTGTGCGTGTGCCATCCACCGCCAGGGTCTGGTAAAGCCGCGCCATCATCAAGGGCGAATACTCACCGGCGCCAAGAAACAGGGACGGCACCCGGGGAATACGCACTTCGTCGGGACTATCCGCGGGCAGGCCCAGGCGGTGCAGCACATCCACCACCGCGTCGATGCCGACATCCATACCCAGGCGCGCGGTTGCCTGGTTGTAGGACCGCGCCAGTGCCTGATGCAGCAGCACCGTGCCATGGGATTCGCGGTCAAAGTTGCGGGGCGTCCAGCTCTGTCCATTAGGAGCGGTGTAGGTGAACGGTGCATCATCCAGGGGCGTCGCCAGCGTGAAGCGCCCGGGCTGCTCCAGTGCCGCCAGATATACCGCTGGTTTGATCAGCGAACCCGCTGGTCGCCGCGCATCCAGAGCGCGGTTGAACCCGGTGGTGCCGGGAATACGCCCACCCACCAGCGCCACCACCTCACCATTGGCGGTGCGCGTCACAACGCTGGCGGTCTGCATGTCTCCGGCACTGTTCAGGCGATCGAGAATATCCGTGCTGCTGGCCTCGAGCTTTTGCTGCAGCAGCGGATCAAACGGCGTAAAGATGCGCAGGCCCACCGTGGCGTAGTCTTCGCGGCGATACTGCATTTTGAGGTGACGCCGCACGAGGTCGAGGTAGGCGGGATAGCTGTTGGCGCGGCGACCCTCGCGCAGCGAAAGCGGCATAGCCTGAGCCACTACCGCCTGCTCCTCATTGATCACGCCCTGCTCCGCCATCACGCGCAACACGAGATCGCGCCGGTCTATTGCCCGCTCAGGATTGCGCCGTGGGTTGTACAGGCTCGGCCCGCGGATCATCCCTACCAGCAGCGCCTGCTGGTGAATGCCCAGTTCCGCCAGGGGCGTGTCGAAGTAATGCAGCGACGCCAGGGCAAAGCCGTGAATCGCCCGGGGGCCGTCCTGACCGAGGTAGATTTCGTTCAGGTAGCTTTCGAGAATCTCATCCTTGGTGAAATGCAGTTCCATGAGCACGGCCATGAGCAGTTCCGTGAGCTTGCGCGAAAAACTGCGCTCCGGCGTCAGGTAGTAGTTCTTGACCAGCTGCTGCGTGATCGTCGAACCGCCGGCAACCACGCGACCCGAGCGCAGGTTCCCCAGCGCTGCACGAGCGATGCCCGTGGGTGAAAAACCCCAGTGGTGATCAAAGCTGCGATCCTCGATGGCTTTGAGCCCTCCGACCAGCGTGTCCGGCACTTCGTCGAGGCGTACCAGCAGGCGGTCTTCTCCATGGGCGGGATAGATCCCGCCGATCTTCAGGGGCTCGAGGCGCAGCAATGTCAGGGGCTGGCCCGCGCTGTTCATTGTGCCAACGCGATCACCGGCGAACGCCAGGCTTACCAGGTGTGGTGCCTCGTCGCCATCAGCGAAGCTGAAACCCCGACTGTGCAGACGCAGGCTTCGGTCACCCACTTCGTATTCGCCAGGATTCGCCACCCGGGTGCGGCGGCGATAGCCCAGGGCGTCCAGCTCCTTGACCAGCGCCTGGCGTGAGATGTCTGCACCCTGATACAACTCCAGCGGGCGGGCGTACACCTCGGCCGGCAGTTCATACCGCTTGTCGTCAAAGGTAGCGGTTATTTTTGCATCGACATAGACCAGGGCCGCCGCTGCCACGCAGCCCAGCACAAGGAAGAATTTGAACAGAAACGATCGCAGCGCGGCCATGGTGAGGCAGTTTACCTGCGCTGCGCTATCCATGGGCAGCCAAGATGCGCATAATGCCGCGCTTCACCCAAACTGGAAGAGTTGATGAAGCGCTACAAGGTTTACGGCATCGGCAACGCGCTGGTCGATACGGAGATTCGCGTCGACGATGCGCAGCTGGCCAGTCTGGCGGTCGAAAAAGGCCTGATGACGCTGGTGGACCGGGATCGACGCAGCGAGCTGCTCGAAGCCCTCGAGGGCCACCTGCCCAAGGCGCATCATGCCAGTGGTGGCAGCGCCGGTAATTCACTCATTGCCACCGCGCTGTTTGGCGGTCGCTGCTACCTGAGCTGTCGCGTCGCTGACGATGCCGACGGCGAAATCTACCTGAAGGACCTCGAAAAGGCCGGTGTCAGCTATCCCCTGCCCGCCGACACCGATGACCCCACGGGCAAATGCCTGGTGCTGGTGACCCCCGACGCCGAGCGCAGCATGAATACCTATCTCGGCGCTTCCGAGGGGCTGAGCATCGCCCAGCTCGACGAGCGTGCCATTGCCGAATCCGAATACCTGTACATCGAAGGCTTCCTGGTGAGTTCCGCAACGGGACTACCTGCGGCGGTGCGAGCCCGCGAGATCGCCGATGAAGCCGGCGTACCGGTTGCCGTCAGTTTTTCGGACCCGGGCATCGTGACGCATTTTCCCGATCAGTTTCGCCAGATCGTTGGCGATGGCGTAGACCTTGTGTTTGCCAACGAAGCCGAGGCCATCAGCTGGACCGGTACAGATACGCTCGACGCCGCGCTTGATGCCCTGCCCGGCACCGCCCGCCGCTACGCCGTGACGCTCGGCGGCGAAGGTGCGATCTGCTTTGATGGCAACGAACGCCACCGCATCGCCCCCCACCGCGTCGACGCGGTCGACAGCAACGGTGCGGGCGATATGTTTGCGGGCGCATTCCTCTACGCGATCACCCATGGCCACAACTTCGCCGCCGCTGGCGCTTTCGCGAGCCTCGCCGCCGGCACGGTCGTATCGCAATGGGGGCCTCGCCTGGAGCGAGATCAATATGGGAAACTACGGGACCAGTTTTTCGACGTCTGAGCCTTAGTTAACGCACCGCCGGATTGAGCCACCCGGCATTGGGAGACACGCACAACCATGACCAAACCCCATATCAAGACCGACCCCCTGTATCAGCTGCTGCGACAGGAAGACATCAAGGCGTTCAACGAACAGCGGGACACGCTGGACACGTCAGAGCTGAAAAACGGCGACTATCGCGGTCGCGACCTGCGCAATATGAACGCCGACGGACTGGATTTCAGCAATGCCTACTTCCGCAACGCGGACCTGTCGGGCATCGATTTCAGAAACACCAACCTGCTGGGCGCGAGCCTGCTGGATGCCAAGCTCTCCGGGGCGTTTTTTCCCGACGAGCTAAGCGCCGAAGAAATCCGCCTGTCGCTCGACACGGGCACCCGGCTGCGCTATCGCAAGGACTGATGCCACAGGGGCCGCAAACGAAATCGCCGCCCCCTTTCTGACTCACCCCTGAGACAATAGATCGCGCAAATCGATAATCGCCGCGTTGGCCCGGCTGATGTACGAGGCCATCACCAGCGAGTGATTGGCCACAAAGCCAAAGCCAGTACCGTTGAGAATCATCGGACTCCAGACAAAATCCTGCGTCGCTTCGAGCTCACGGATGATCTGACGCAGGCTCACCCGGGCGTTTTTCTTCTTCAGCACGTCGGCAAAATCCACTTCGGCGGCCTTCAGAAAATGGATGAGCGCCCAGGCGGCACCGCGGGACTCATAAAACACGTCATCAATCTCACGCCAGGGCGTACGCACCTCAAGCTCACCCGGCGCTGCCGTAGACTGGCTCGCGGTTTCTTCTCCCGCCAGATCCGTATTGACGCGACGCTGGCCCACGCTCGCCGACAGGCGCTGCGACAGGCTGCCCAGCCGCGTGTTGACCATGGCCAGCCACTCCCGCAGGTTATCGGCGCGGGCGTAGAACTGGGCGTCAGGCGTTGAGGGATCAGCCAGGCGATCCAGGTAGCCCTGGGTAAAACGCTGGGCCTCGCGATACTTGGCCTCAGTGGCCGGCAACAGCCAGCTGTCAGACTGAAAATTCAGGCGCGGCTCCGCCTCGGCCAGGTCCGGGTCCTCGCGGGACTGGGACTGGGAACGCGAGAAGAACTCGCGCATGGCCCGCGCCAGGTCCCTGGACTGGATCAGCGCGCCGTATTCCCAATTCGGCATGTTGTCCAGGTAAACACCCGGCGGCATTTTGTCATTGGACAGGAATCCGCCGCGCTTGGTGAGTAGCACATCGACAACGCCAATCAGCGCGCTGGTGGTCACGGCGCCCGTTACGGGCTCGTCCACGCTGGCGGTGTTCAGGCGGGCGTTCTCCACCACATCAAAGGGCGACGGCGTAATGCTCCAGACCATGCCGAGTACCAATACCACAACCAGATAGATAATCAGGGCCGCCACCGAAATACTCAGCCACCGTCCCTGGGGCAGATGGTCATCGGCAAAGTTGCGCAGGCGTCGCCCCCACCGCGGCTGGTTAGCGCCAGTCTGTACCGATTCTTCCATGTTGCTCATGCGCTCACTCCCTTGTCAGTGGTGGTGCTGTGACGATCCGCCGCCGCGTTGCACCGGGGCATCCACACAGAATTCCCCGGCGTCCGTATCCAGACACAGAGGCACCACCTCTCCAACCACGGGGGTTTGCGTCAGGCCCATCAGCATTATGTGCATACCGCCGGGCACCAGTCGGGCGCTGGCTCCGGTCTCCAGGCGCAGTTGTGGCAGTTCGTGCATGGTGGATCGCCCATCAACCACACGAGTTTCATGCAGGCTCGCCTCGCCCAGGGTCGACGTTATGCCAGTCACCGTCACCACCCGATCGCTATCGTTGCGCAGATTCAGATAAGCCGCAGTCATCGGACGTCCCGGCGGCATGGCCCGCACCCAGGCATCGGACAGCTCCAGCGCCTGCGCCGGCAACCCCCACAGCAAACAACCGCCGAGGACGGACGTGGCCAGAGACCGATGAAGAAAAACGTCTGCCATTGCGTGTTGGTACTCCATTCTCTGATTGCGATAGACCCCGGGCCGGCCGCCCACGGGAACCTTTTCGGTGGCGATACCATCTTAGCAACAAAGCACCCGCCGTCGCCGTACAGAAGCGGGGGACTGTTAGAATAGGGCGCTGATCCGCACCAAAACCGCATGAAAAGACCGACGATGCTCACCGTTTCATCCGCCCAGCGACTGTTGATGGCGTTCACGCTATTTACCCTGACGCTTGTCGCCGCGCCAAGCTTACTGGCTCAGGACTTATCGACATCGGCGTCCGATCACGCTTTGGTTGGGCCGGGTTCGTCGGGGCTGGGATCGTCGGGGCTGGACTCACCCGGGCTGAGCTCACCCGGCCTGGGGTCTCCAGCATTGGCAACGCCGGATTTTCTGCCCGTCGAAGAGGCCTACGTACTGGCGGTGGAACAGCTGGACGAGCAAACCCTACTCGCGGTGTGGCAGATGCCGCCGGGCTATTACCTCTACCAGCACGCCTTCGCCTTTGAACTGAGCGACGGGGGGGAGCCCACAGTGTTGGAGCCGGTGTTCCCGCCCGCGCTCACGCAAGAAGACGAATATTTTGGCCGCGTTCAGGTTTACTACGATCAGGCCGAGATTCAACTGCACGCCGACCGCCCTATCGGTACGGGCATGCTCACGGTCACCTCGCAGGGCTGCGCCGATGCGGGCCTGTGTTACCCGCCCCGAACCCAGCTGTTTCGCATCAGTACCCAGGGGATTTCCGAGACAACACCACAGCGCCGTGTAACCGAACCCGCTAAAACAACTACAGCCATGGGAACAGGCCTGCTGTTGATGCTGCTGCTGGCCTTTGCGGGGGGTGTGATACTCAATCTCATGCCCTGTGTGCTGCCGGTGCTGTCCCTGAAGGTCCTCGGCTTCACCCATGCACCACCGCAGGAACGTCGGGCGCACGGCTGGCTCTACAGCGCCGGTGTTATCAGCAGCTTTATCGTTGTCGCCGCCATACTCCTGGCTCTGCGCAGTGCGGGACAGGCGCTGGGCTGGGGATTCCAACTGCAGTCCCCTGGTTTTGTTATCGCCCTGGGCTATCTGTTCGTCGTACTTGGCCTGGCGCTCAGCGGTGTCGTGGAACTCGGCAATCGCTTCATGAATCTCGGCAGTGAGCTGGCGGGGCGCGGCGGCCACAGTGGCAGCTTTTTTACCGGCGTGCTGGCGGTCATCGTCGCCAGCCCCTGCACAGCGCCGTTCATGGGAACCGCCCTGGGCTACGCCCTGGTACAACCGCCTTTGCCGGCACTACTGGTGTTCACCGCCCTGGGCGTCGGCATGGCCGCTCCCATGCTCCTGCTGTCGTACAGCAACGCCGCCCAGCGCCTGCTACCCAGGCCGGGACTGTGGATGGAGCGCCTGAAACAGGCGTTGGCGTTTCCGCTCTATGCCACGGCCCTCTGGCTGTTCTGGGTCGCCGGCCGGCAGGCGGGTGTAGATGTCATGGCCGCCACGCTGCTGGGTGCGCTGGCCATCGCGTTTGCCCTTTGGCTATGGCGGGACAGGCTTTGGGCCAAAGCGATTGCGATCCTGTGCATCGCCGCCGCAATCGCCCTGGCCAACTGGCGACCGGAATACAGCACCGGCACCGCTCATACTGACACCGAAGGCCGCGTTGCCTTCTCACCCGCAGCGCTGGAGCAACGTCTGATAGCGGGAGACCCCGTGTTCGTAGACGTAACTGCGGACTGGTGCATCACCTGCCTGGCCAACGAGCGCGCAGTGCTCAACACCGACCCGGTACAGGCGGCGTTTCAGGAGGCCGGTGTCACCTACATGGTGGCGGACTGGACCGATTACGACCCCGACATCGCGGCCTTCGTGGCCAGCCATGGCCGCAGCGGCATTCCGCTGTATGTGCTCTACGATGGTGCGGGTGGCGTCGAGATTCTGCCGCAGCTGCTACGCAAGGCTACGGTACTGAGTGCCCTCGATGCGCTGGACGTCGACGATCCGGCTCGATAAAACGTTCGATCACAAAAAATACAGCGGCTAAATTCTGCAAAATCACTGCTAACTTCGACGAACTAACGGCGAAGTGGACTTTTTTACGGTTTTCGGGAACAATATCCCCATTATTTGATCGAGAGCCGTCGAAATGGCCCGCATCCTGGTCCTGAACGGACCCAACCTGAACCTGCTGGGCACCCGCGAACCGGGCGTGTATGGCAGTACCACACTGGCCGAAATCGATGCCCGCCTGACGACCCAGGCGCAGCAGGCCAATGTGGAACTCTGCTGCATCCAGAGTAACGCGGAGTCCACGTTGATCGAAGCGCTGCACACAGCGCGCGATGACGGAACAGCCTTCGTGATTATCAATCCCGCGGCATTCACGCACACCAGCGTCGCGCTACGCGATGCCCTCGCCGCCACAGAACTGCCGTTCGTAGAGGTGCACCTGTCCAATGTGCATGCCCGCGAACCTTTCCGGCACCACTCCTATTTTTCTGACCTGGCCAAAGCGGTTATATGCGGCCTGGGTCCCCTTGGCTATGAATCGGCCCTGAGCTTTGCTCTGGGTCAGTTGAACACCTGATTGCCCAAACCCTGAGAGTCGCCCATGGATATTCGCAAGGTAAAGAAACTGATCGAACTGCTGGAAGAGTCCGGCATCGGTGAAATAGAAATCAAGGAAGGTGAAGAGTCGGTCCGCATCAGCCGGGCCGTGAGCTCCGCGCCCGTCGCGCCCGCACCGGTGGCCTATGCACCTCCGGCCCCCGCCGCTGCGCCTGCACCCGCCGCTCCTGCGGCGCCCGCCCCGGAAGCAGAGGCTCCCGCTGCGGCTCCGGTGAATGGCCACGTGGTGAAATCGCCCATGGTGGGCACCTTCTATCGCTCCCCCTCTCCGTCATCGCCCTCTTTCGTTGAGGCGGGCGCCACGGTCAAGGCGGGCGACGTGCTGTGCATCGTCGAAGCGATGAAGATGATGAACCAGATTGAGGCCGACGTTTCCGGCACGATCGAGGCGATCCTTGTCGAGAACGGGGAGCCCGTCGAATTTGACCAGCCCCTGTTCACCATCGTCTGAACACGGGAAGCGACGCCATGCTAGAGAAAGTGCTCATCGCCAACCGCGGCGAGATTGCCCTGCGCATTCTGCGGGCCTGCAAGGCCATGGACATCCGCACCGTGGCCGTGCACTCCAAGGCCGACGCCGACCTGATGCACGTGCGTCTGGCCGACGAAGCCATCTGCATAGGCCCGGCCGGTGCGAGCGAAAGCTACCTGCACACGCCAGCGATCATATCGGCCGCTGAGGTCAGTGACGCTGACGCGATCCATCCCGGCTACGGATTTCTCGCAGAGAACGCCGATTTCGCCGAACAGGTGGAAGAGTCCGGCTTTATCTTTATCGGCCCGCGCTCCGAAACCATTCGCCTGATGGGTGACAAGGTTTCAGCCAAAGATGCCATGAGAAAGGCCGGCGTACCGACGGTGCCGGGTTCCGATGGCCCCCTGCCGGATGATCCCGACGCGATCATCGAAATTGCCCGCGAAGTGGGTTACCCCGTGATCATCAAGGCCGCCGCTGGCGGCGGTGGCCGTGGCATGCGCGTCGTGCACAACGAAGCGGCACTGGTGAATTCCGTGCAGATCACCAAGGGCGAGGCCGCGGTTGCCTTCGGCTCCGACGTGGTCTACATGGAGAAGTTTCTGCAGCGTCCGCGGCACGTAGAAGTTCAGGTCATTGCCGACGGCAAGGGCCACGCCATTCACCTCGGCGACCGGGACTGCTCGCTGCAGCGCCGGCACCAGAAAGTGATTGAAGAAGCGCCTGCACCGTTGATTGACGAGGCGGCCCGGCGCGAAGTGGCCGAGGCCTGCGTGCGGGCCTGCGAAGAAATCGGTTACCGCGGAGCGGGCACCTTTGAGTTTCTTTACGAGGACGGCGGCTTTTACTTCATCGAGATGAACACGCGGGTACAGGTGGAGCATCCGGTCACGGAACTCATCACCGGCGTGGATATCGTGCAGGAACAGTTGCGCATCGCCAGCGACCTGCCCATCTCGGTA
Organism: Gammaproteobacteria bacterium; assembly: GCA_030433415.1. Classification (GTDB taxonomy): domain Bacteria; phylum Pseudomonadota; class Gammaproteobacteria; order Pseudomonadales; family Halieaceae; genus Congregibacter. The sequence continues at coordinate 23,440 of JAUIMF010000030.1, forward strand.
GCGCAACAGGATGTGTCCTTCGCCGGACATGCCCTGGAATGCCGAATCAATGCCGAGGATCCGCAGACATTTTTGCCGTCCCCCGGACGTATCACCACCTTCCACGCACCCGGCGGGCCCGGCGTACGCGTGGATTCGCATATCTATGATGGCTACACGGTGCCGCCGTTCTACGACTCCCTTATTGCCAAGGTCATCACCTATGGCGAAGACCGCGACCAGGCCATGGCTCGCATGCGCCAGGCGCTGGATGAACTGGTCATCGAGGGGATTCGCACCAATACATCGCTGCATCGGGAACTCGTGCGGGATGCCTCGTTTATGGCCGGTGGCGTGAGCATCCACTACCTCGAGAGCAAGCTGGAAGACGGCTGACACCATGGCCTGGCTGCAGCTGCGCCTGGACTGCGACCCCGCCTCTGCCGACGCCCTCGAAGACACGCTGCTGAGTGTCGGCGCGCTCTCGGTCACGCTGGAGGACCGCGCTGACCAACCGCTCCTGGAGCCACGGGTGGGTGAAACGCCGCTGTGGGATGCGATCCGGCTCACGGGCCTGTTTCCGGCCGACACCGATATGGGCCCCGTGCTCAACGCCCTGCCAGCCGACCGCCGCGACGCCGCCCGGAACGAAATCCTGGAAGACAAGGACTGGGAGCGGGAGTGGATGAGCCACTACGAACCCATGGCCTTTGGAGAGCGGCTGTGGATCTGCCCCAGCTGGAAAACCCCACCCGATCCCAATGCCGTCAATCTGCTGCTGGACCCCGGTCTGGCCTTTGGCACCGGCACCCACCCCACCACCGCCATGTGCCTAGAGGCCGTCGATCGCTTTACCGCGCCCGGGCAGCAGGTGGTGGACTATGGTTGTGGCTCGGGGATTCTGGGTATCGCGGCGCTCAAGCTCGGCGCCCGGCATCTGCTGGCGGTCGACAACGACCCCCAGGCGCTTGTCGCAAGCGCCGACAACGCCTCACGCAATGGGGTGGACCCGGACGCGATCGAAGTTGCCCTGCCCGGCGCCTATGACCGCAAGGCCTGGAAAGGCCAGAGCCAGCTCGTGCTGGCCAATATCCTCGCCGGCCCCCTGGCGAAGCTGGCCGACCCCATCATTGAACTGATGGCACCGGGGGCGCGCCTGGTACTGGCAGGCCTGCTGGACACTCAGGTGGACGGTCTGGTGTCTGCCTATGCGCCGCGGGTCGCGCTATCGGTGTTCGCCCAGCGCGACGAGTGGGTCTGCCTGAGCGGCATCCGCGCAACATGATTTAGCACATTTTTTGATCATTTTTAGCCGTCAATCCCTTTCGGGACCGATCACGCTCACGTAATATTGCGCGTCCTTTTCACCGCCCCCCGAGGCTTTCGGGAAGTCGCGCACACCATGCTCAGGATCGGCCCCTATCTCACTCCCAATGCCGTGGCCCTCGCGCCCATGGCCGGGGTGACGGATCTGCCGTTCCGCCAGCTCTGTGCCCGCTTTGGTGCGGGGCTGCTGGTGGGCGAGATGGTGCATGCGGACCCGCGTCTGCGTGACTCGCGCAAATCCCGCCAGCGGCGTCGCCACGACCTGGAGCTTGAACCCCGCTCAGTGCAGATCGTTGGCAACGACCCCGACGTTATGGCCGAGGCCGCCCGCTTCAACGTGGCCTGCGGTGCCCAGGTCATCGACATCAACATGGGTTGCCCGGCAAAGAAAGTCTGCCGCAAGGCCGCCGGTTCGGCGCTCCTTGCCGATGAGACCCTGGTCGCCAGCATTCTCAATCGGGTAGTTGCAGCGGTGGACGTTCCCGTAACGCTCAAAATCCGCACGGGCGTGGACCCGGCACATCGCAACGGACCAACGATCGCGCGCATCGCCGAAGACGCGGGCATTGCCCTGCTGGCGGTACACGGCCGCACCCGCGCCTGTGCCTTTGCGGGCACCGTGGAACACGACACCACTGCGGCGATCGTGCAAACGGTGGAGATTCCCGTGCTCGCCAATGGTGATATTCACAGCGCGACCGATGCGCGGCGGGTTCTGGCTCACACCGGCGCCGCCGGCGTCATGATCGGGCGCGCGGCCCAGGGCGCGCCCTGGCTGCCCGGCCTCATCGCCCGCCAACTGGCCGGTGAAGTGGTAGAAGAGCCCTCGCGCGAAGTGCAGTACACGGCGATGCGCGATCACCTGCAGTCCCTCCACGCCTTCTACGGCGACCTCATGGGACCGCGCATTGCGCGCAAGCACGTGGGCTGGTTCCTTGAACGCCAGAGCCCCCACAGCGAGCACAAAGCGATTTTTAATCGTCTGGACCACGGCGGCGACCAGCTGGCGTATCTGGACACCATTTTTCAGGAACTCGACCAACAGGACCTTGCTGCATGAGTAAAGCCGAAGCCCTGGCTGAAAGCGCTGCCATCGACACCACGCTCTTTGAACTGACCCAGCCCACCGAGGCCGCCACCGTATCGTCGCTGCGCGAAGCCGTGGACCTTTTCGTGCGCCGCTATCTCGACGAGATGGACGGCGAGATGAGTACGGATTTTTACGACCTGGTACTCTCAGAGGTTGAAGACCCGCTGCTGCAGGCCGTGATGGAATACACCCGCGGCAACCAGACCCGCGCCGCCACCATGCTCGGACTCAACCGCGGCACGCTGCGCAAAAAACTCAAACGCTATGACATCGGCGGCCGGGAGTCGCAGCGATGAGTAACGACAGCTATCCCGTAAAGCGGGCGCTCATCAGCGTATCGGACAAAACCGGCATCGTTGAATTTGCCTCGGCGCTGGCCGAGCACGGTGTTGAGCTGCTCTCCACCGGCGGCACCTATCGCCTGCTGGTGGATTCCGGTCTGGCGGTCACGGAAGTGGCGGATCACACGGGTTTTCCCGAGATGATGGATGGCCGGGTAAAAACCCTGCACCCGAAGATCCACGGTGGCATTCTGGGTCGCCGCGGTGAAGACGACGCCGTCATGGACGCCCACGGTATCGCGCCCATCGATATGGTCGTGGTCAACCTCTACCCCTTTGAGGCCACCGTCGCCAAACCCGACTGCAGTCTGGAACTGGCCATCGAGAATATCGATATCGGCGGCCCCGGTATGTTGCGCGCCGCGGCGAAGAATCACGCTTGGGTCAGCGTCGTAACCCGCGCCGAAGACTATCCGCGCATTCTCCTGGCCCTGCGTGAGAACGAGGGCGCGGTACCGACGGCCATGCGCCGCGATCTGGCAGTGCGCGCGTTTGAACACACCGCGGCCTACGACGGCGCCATCGCCAATTACCTCGGCGCCCGCCTCGGCGACGAGGCCGACACGCACGGGCGCACGCTGAACCTGCAGTTCCACAAGGTGCAGGACCTGCGCTACGGCGAGAATCCACACCAGGGCGCGGCGTTCTACCGCGAGCGTCAGCCCGGCGCGGGCTCCATCGCCACGGCGACGCAGCTGCAGGGCAAGGCACTCTCTTACAACAACATCGCCGACACCGACGCGGCGCTGGACTGCGTGCGCCAGTTCGACAGCCCGGCCTGCGTGATCGTCAAGCACGCCAACCCCTGCGGCGTAGCGATCGGGGGCAGCCCCCTCGAAGCCTACGAACGCGCCTTCGCCACGGACCCCGAGTCCGCCTTTGGGGGCATCATCGCCTTCAACCGTGAACTCGACGAAGCCTGCGCCGCGCGCATCGTGGAACAACAGTTTGTCGAAGTGATCATCGCCCCGTCCATCAGCGACGCGGCAAGCCGAACGCTGAGCGCCAAGAAGAATGTTCGCGCGCTGATCACCGGCCCCCTGAACAACACTGTGCAGGGATACGATTACAAGCGCGTGGGCGGTGGACTGCTGGTGCAGGACCGGGACGCGGCGCTGATCACCGCCGATGACCTGAAGGTCGTCAGCGCCCAGGCACCCACCGAGGCGCAGATCCGCGACCTGCTGTTTGCCTGGAAAGTCGCCAAGTACGTCAAGTCCAACGCCATCGTCTACGCGAGTAACGAACAGACCATCGGCGTGGGCGCGGGACAGATGAGCCGCGTGAACTCTGCGCGCATCGCTGTCATCAAGGCAGAGCACGCCGGCCTGGAAGTTCCCGGCTCGGTCATGGCTTCAGACGCCTTCTTCCCGTTCCGCGACGGCATCGACAACGCCGCGGCGGCCGGCATCAGCGCCGTCATCCAGCCCGGTGGTTCCATGCGTGACGAGGAGGTCATCGCAGCTGCCGACGAACACGGCATGGCGATGGTCTTCACCGGCGTGCGCCACTTCCGTCACTGAGGGCTGAGTAATGAAGGTACTGGTACTCGGCGGCGGTGGGCGCGAACACGCCCTGGCCTGGAAACTCGCGCAGTCACCGCGGATATCCCAGGTGTTTGTAGCGCCGGGCAATGCGGGCACGGCGCGGGAAGCGGGGCTTGAGAACGTCGATCTAGATCCCATGGACTTCGCTGCGCTCATCGCCTTTGCAAAAAAAGAAGAAGTCGCCCTCACCGTTGTCGGCCCCGAGGCGCCACTGGTGGCCGGCGTGGTCGACGCCTTTGATCAAGCCGGGCTGCCCTGCTTCGGCCCCAGTGCCCTGGCCGCGCAACTCGAAGGCTCCAAGGCCTTCAGCAAGGATTTTCTTGCCCGCCACGGCATTCCCACGGCGGCCTACGGCAACTTCACCGAGCTCGAACCGGCCCTGGCCTATCTGCGTGAACAGGGCGCGCCCATTGTCGTGAAGGCCGATGGCCTTGCGGCGGGCAAAGGTGTAATCGTCGCCGAAACCCTGGACGTCGCCGAATCCGCGGTGCGCGACATGCTCTCGGGCAACGCCTTTGGCGAAGCGGGCTGCCGCGTGGTGATCGAGGAGTTTCTGGAGGGCGAGGAAGCGAGTTTTATCGTTATCAGCGACGGTGAGCATGTGCTGCCCATGGCCACCAGTCAGGACCACAAACGCGTGGGCGAAGGCGATACGGGCCCCAATACCGGCGGCATGGGCGCCTACTCGCCCGCACCCGTGGTGACCGATGCGGTGCACCAGCGGGTAATGGATGAGGTCATCATGCCCACGATCCGCGGCATGGAAGCCGAAGGCCATCGCTACCGGGGTTTTCTTTACGCCGGCCTCATGATTACCAGCGACGGCGCACCCCGGGTGATCGAGTTCAATTGCCGCTTTGGCGATCCCGAGACCCAACCCATCATGCTGCGTCTGCGTAGCGACCTGGCAACGCTGTGCGAGGCGAGCCTGAACGGCACGCTGGCCGACCATCCTGCGGACTGGGATCCCCGTCCCGCCATGGGTGTCGTGCTTGCCGCCGGCGGCTATCCCGGCGCCTATGCCAAGGGACTGCCCATCGCAGGGCTTGAGGATGTCACGCAGGCCGACTGCAAAGTCTTCCATGCGGGCACGCAGCCAGGTGATAACGGCGAAGTGCTGACCAGTGGTGGCCGTGTGCTGTGTGTTACGGCCCTGGGCGAAGAAATTGTGGATGCGCGCAACCGCTGCTACGAAGCCCTCGCGCCCATCAGCTGGCCCGATATGCAGTACCGCCGCGACATTGGCTGGCGGGCGGTGCAGCGCTATAGTCCCCAGAGCGACCTCGACTGAGGCCGCACGAACACAGGAGCAATCGTGACCCGTCGCCTGACCTTTGTTGACCGCCTGATCTGCGAAGCCGATACCGTGATGCGCACGCTCACGAGTCGCGGCAATACCGCGGGGCGTCCGTCGCCATCTCGGGGCCACAGCGAGTCGACGCTCGATGAGCCGAGCCGGCGCCATGTCGCCGGCCTGATGCGCGTGAATCACACCGGCGAAGTCTGTGCCCAGGCGCTTTATCAGGGTCAGGCCATGACCGCCAAACTGCCCACGGTGCGCGAAGAGATGCAGCAGGCGGCAGAAGAAGAAGTCGATCACCTGGTGTGGTGCGAAGAGCGGCTGCGCCAGCTCAACAGCCGGCCCAGCGTGCTCAATCCCGCCTGGTACGGGCTGTCATTTGCGCTTGGCGCCCTGGCCGGCGCGGTGGGCGATGCGGTCAGCCTTGGCTTTGTCGCCGCCACCGAAGAACGCGTGTGCGCCCACCTCAAGGATCACCTGCGCCAGCTGCCCGAGGACGATCGTCGGTCGCGACTGATACTGCAGCAGATGCTGGAGGACGAGGAACGCCATGGCGAGAATGCCCTGGCCGCCGGAGGGCACGATTTTCCCCGTCCGGTAAAGAACGCCATGACCGCGCTCTCGCAGGTCATGACCCGCAGCAGCTACTACATCTAAGCGGCAGCTACTCGCTCTAAATAGCAGCTACCAACTGAAGCCTCAACCTTCCTCGATGGCGTAGGAGTGCGTCACCTCGACGCCCGCGGCGCCCAACATGATCGAGGCGGAACAATACTTTTCGGCAGACAGCTCCACTGCCCGCTTCACATGAGCCTCTTTGAGGGCCTCGCCGGTCACTACAAAGTGCAGATTCATTCGGGTGAACACCGCCGGCACCGCATCGGCACGCTCTGCCTGGAGCTCCACGCGGCAGTCGCGCACGGACTGGCGGGATTTCTTGAGCATGCTTATCACGTCGTAGATTGCACACCCGCCGGTGCCAAGTAACAGCATTTCCATCGGACGGGGGCCGAGGTTACGACCACCGAGGTCTTCCGGGCCATCCATCACCACGGTATGTCCGGAACCGGACTCCGCAACAAACATGGCACCATCGACCCACTTTACCGTTGCATCCACGGCCTGCTCCTTTGCTCTGTGCATTGACGGGGCCGGCGAGGGTAGCACAGCTTTATCAGTCGCGATGAAAAGCGTTTTCACACACAGCTATCGGGGTTAAACTTGCAGCTCCGCGCCGATACCGGGGGTTACATGCTGCGTCCACAACTGCTTCAGGCCATACCAAACGTCGAGGAATTCCTGCGGTATTGCGAAGTCCGGGACTATCCCAATCGATCCACGATTCTTCGCGAGGGTGAGGCCAGCGACAAGCTGTATCTGATTCTGGACGGCTCCGTGTCTGTCATGGTCGAAGACGACCAGGAAGAAGGCCACAAGATGGTGGTCAGCTACCTCAACCTGGGCGACTTCTTTGGCGAGATGGGTCTCTTCGCCGATGAAGAAGAGGCGCGCAGCGCCGAAGTCACCACGCGTGAAGCGAGCAAGGTCGCGATTATTTCCTACGAGCGCTTCATGAAGATCAAGGCGCAGTTCCCCGACATTCTCTTTGCCATTGCCACGCAGATGGCAACGCGGTTGCGCAAGACCACGTTCAAACTCAAGAATCTGGCGTTCGTGGATGTGTCAGGGCGCATCGCCCACACCCTCATGGACCTGTCGAAGCAGCCCGATGCCATGACGCACCCCGAGGGCATGCAGATCAAGATCACGCGTCAGGAGCTGGGCAAGATCGCCGGCTGCTCCCGCGAAATGGCCGGACGTGTACTCAAAGCGCTGGAACAGGAAGGTCTGGTGTCGGTGTCCGGCAAAACGATCGTGGTGTTCAACGCCCGCTGACCCGGGCGTCGTCAGCGACGGGCGCTACCGCCGCCCTACGGTGCGGCATCCTGGATCAATCAGGCGAAAAGCTCCTGCAGGGCCTGACCGGGATTCTCGGCGCGCATAAAGGCCTCTCCCACCAGAAACGCATTCACACCCGCGTTGCGCATCAGCGCTACGTCATCACGACTGTGAATCGCACTCTCGGTGATTACTAGCCGGTCATCACCGATGCGATCCAGCAGCGACAGCGTGGTATCGAGGCTGGTCGTAAAATCCCGCAGATTGCGGTTGTTGATGCCCACCAGGGGCGTACTCAACTCCAGGGCCTGTTCCAGCTCATCGGCATCGTGCACTTCGACCAGCACATCCAGTCCGTAGTGCGCCGCGGCGTTGGCCAGCTCGTGCAGCTGCGTTTTCTGCAGCGCGGCTACAATCAGCAGAATCGCATCGGCGCCAATGCTGCGCGCCTCTGCCACCTGATACTCGTCAACGGTAAAGTCCTTGCGCAGCACCGGCAGGGCGCAGTTTTCGCGCGCAGCCTGAAGATAGGCCTCGCCACCCTGAAAGAAATCCCGGTCTGTCAGCACCGACAGGCAGGTGGCACCGCCCTCTTCGTATTGACGCGCTATCTGCGCCGGATGAAAGTCCTCGCGTATCACGCCCTTGCTCGGTGAGGCCTTCTTGACCTCGGCGATCACGGCGGCGCCGCCGGATGCGCTGCGAGTGAGCAGCGCGTCAGCAAACCCTCGGGGCGCCGATTGTTCCGCTATGCGGGCTTCAAGATCCGCGACGCTGGCCTGCGCCCGGCGCTCGGCGACCTCTTCGACTTTGCGCGCGCAGATTTTGCGCAGGACGTCCGGAACTCCAGAGCTCACGCGCCGGCCTCCTGGCGCATGAGCTGCGTCAGATCCACAAAGGCCTTCAAACGCTCTCCCGCCTGACCTGTCGACAACAGGTCCTCGGCTTCCGCCACACCATCTGCCAGGGATCCGGCGAGACCGGCCACATAAATGGTCGCCCCGGCGTTGAGGGCAATGATCTTGCGCGCCTTGTCCGCATCACCCGCATCACTGCTACCCCCTTCGAGGGCCGCGCGAATCAGGGATGCGGAGGCCTGGGCGGAATCCACGCACAGTCCATCCAGGGAATCCGCCGCCATCGACAGCTCGCCGGGAGAAATTTCACCGATGCGCACTTCGCCATTGCGCAGCTCTGCCACGGTCGTGGGGGCGGCGATGGATATTTCATCCAGACCGTCCCGGGAGTGCACGACCATCGCGTGCTCACTGCCCAGGGCCTTCAGCGCATGGGCGATGGGCTCGCACAAGTCTTCGCGAAACACGCCCAGCAGCTGGCGTTTTACTCCCGCAGGGTTGGTCAGGGGACCGAGCACGTTGAACAGCGTGCGTAGTCCCAGTTCGCGCCGCGGACCCACGGCGTAGCGCATGGCGCTGTGGTGCGCGGGAGCAAACATGAATCCCAGGCCGACTTCGTCGATGGCCCGCGCCACCTGCTCCGGCGACAGGTCCAGGGGTACGCCCAGGGCCTCGAGCACATCGGAACTGCCGCTCGTGCTCGAGACGGAACGATTGCCGTGCTTGGCCACGCGCCCGCCGGCGGCAGCCACAACGAAGCAGGCCGCGGTGGACACATTGAAGAGGTTTGCACCATCGCCGCCCGTACCGACTAGATCCACCAGGTAGTCACCGCTGACCGCGACGGGGGTGGCCATCGCTCGCATGACCTCGGCGGCCCCGGCGATCTCGTCGATGGTCTCACCCTTCACGCGCAGCGCCACGAGCAGACCACCGATCTGCGCGTCCGTCGCATCCCCTGACATGATCTGGCGCATGACGGTAGCCATGTCCTCCCGAGACAGGGAATGACCCTCCACCACCGTCGCCAATGCCTGTTGCATATCCATACGCTGCTCCTAGTCGCCGCGCGCGGGCTGTTCGAGAAAGTTTTTCAGCAGGGCGTGGCCATGCTCACTGAGCACCGACTCCGGGTGGAACTGCACGCCCTCGGCACCCGTTTCGCGGTGACGCAGCCCCATGATCTCGTCGATCCCACCCTCGCCGTCCTGGGTCCAGGCGGTGATCTCAAAGACATCGGGGAGCGTCGCGCGATCCACCACCAGCGAGTGATAGCGGGTCGCGATATAGGGCGACGGCAGGTCGCTGAAGACACCGGTACCGTTGTGATAAATCGGCGACGTCTTACCGTGCATGACCTGTCGCGCACGCACGACCTGACCACCGAACACCTGCCCTAGGCTTTGGTGCCCGAGACAGATTCCCAGCAGCGGCAACCGACCGGCAAACCGCTCGATCACGGCCATGGAAATACCCGCCTCATTGGGTGTGCAGGGTCCGGGAGAGATCACGATGCGCTCAGGCTTAAGCGCCTCGATCGCCTCCACATCGATCTCATCGTTGCGATACACGCGCACGTCCGCACCCAGCTCCGCCAGGTACTGCACTACGTTGTAGGTGAAGGAATCGTAGTTGTCGATCATCAGCAGCATGACGGGTCCTCCCCTGCATTTACCATGGCGGCAGCGCGCAGCACCGCCCGGGCCTTGTTCAGGGTCTCCTGCCATTCCGCACTGGGCACCGAATCCGCCACTACGCCGGCGCCCACCTGAATGTGCAGCTCACCGTCCTTGAGCACGGCGGTGCGAATGGCGATCGCCGTGTCCATATCGCCCGCCCATGACAGGTAACCGACCGCGCCACCGTAGATACCACGTTTGACGGGCTCGAGCTCGTCGATGATCTCCATGGCGCGAATCTTGGGCGCGCCGCTGAGCGTGCCGGCGGGAAGGGCGGCACGCAGGGCGTCCATCGCGGTGGCCCCCTCCTCCAGCTGGCCCTCGACGTTGGACACGATATGCATGACGTGCGAGTAGCGCTCAATCACCATCTTTTCGGTCAGGGACACGGTGCCGGTGCGCGCGATGCGCCCCACGTCGTTACGTCCCAGGTCGATGAGCATCAAATGCTCCGCCACTTCTTTGGGGTCCGACAGCAACTCGTCTTCCAGGGCCTGGTCCTCGGACTCCGTGGCGCCGCGGTGGCGAGTTCCTGCGATCGGTCGCACCGTGACCTTTCCCGCCTCGGCCCGCACCAGAATCTCGGGCGAGGAGCCCACCACCTGGAAGTCCTCCAGGTCGAGAAAATACAGGTATGGCGATGGATTGAGGTTGCGCAGGGCGCGATAGAGATTCAGCGGTGGCGCCTTGAAGGGCACGCTCATGCGCTGGGATGGCACGACCTGCATGGCGTCTCCGGCCAGCACGTACTCCTTGACCCGCTCCACCGCACGCTCGTACTCCTGCTGTGACAGGCTCGACCGGGCCCGTGCCTCGAGCGCACTGCCATCGGCCCCGGCGAGGGAGACGCGAGGAAACGGTTGCAGAGGCCGATCCAGCGCGGCGACCAGTTCATCCAGGCGCGCCGACGCGGCATCGAACGCATCCGGCTGCGATGGATCGGCATTGACCACCACCCGCAGGGTGCCCGACAAGTTGTCGAACACGAGCACTTCGTCCGACAGCATCAGCAGAATATCGGGCGTATGCAGCTCGTCCGGCGGACAGCTCGATGCCAGTCGCTCCTCTACGTAGCGCACCGTGTCATAGGCGAAGTAACCGACCAGGCCACCGTGGAACACGGGCAGCTCGCTCTGGGGTGGACTCGAAAACCGCGCCTGGTATTCCTCGACAAACGCCAGGGGATCGTCCACCTGCTGTTCATCGATAAGCGCGCCGTCCACCCACGTCTCGACCCGCTTAGCGAATACGCGCAGCACCTGCCGACACGGTAGTCCAATGATGGAATAGCGTCCCCATTTTTCACCGCCCTCGACGGACTCGAACAGGTACGAAAAGGCGCCCTCGGCAAGCTTGCGATAGGTGGAGAGAGGCGTATCAAAATCCGCGAGGACTTCGCGGTGCAGGGGCACACGGTTGTAGCCCTGGGCAGCAAGGGCTGCGAATGCTTCAGCGTTCATGGGAAATTCCTGGAGTGACTAGTCGGTTCACCCGCTTGCGACGGGGCACTACGGACGGTGGGGGGAGTACGGGCTCCCTTTCACCATCGCCAGCGCGCGGTGTACCGAACAGCATCGAGGGCCCCCGATGGGGGAACGCGACGGCCTGCTGTGTCTCCAGTGTTCATGGGGTGCATTGTAAACGGAGGAGTCTGGTTGGCAAGGGACTGTTGGAAGACAGGACTTTAAAGACAGGGGTCACCAAGCACAGGCTCAGGCTTCACCCAGTTCTCGTCGCATCTCGTCAATCACGACCCGGTAGTCCGGCTTGCCGAATATGGCCGAGCCCGCGACGAAGGTATCGGCGCCCGCCGCGGCGATTTCGGCGATGTTTGCCGGCGAGACACCACCGTCCACCTCGAGGCGGATATCCAGACCACTGGCATCGATGAGCGCGCGGGCTTCGCCCAACTTCGCCAGCGTCGATGGAATGAAGGACTGGCCACCAAAACCCGGATTGACCGACATGAGCAGCACCATATCGACCTTGTCCATCACGTAGGTCAGCACGTCCAGCCCTGTGTGGGGATTAAACACCAGTCCCGCCTTGCAGCCTGCGTCGCGGATCATCTGCAGCGTGCGATCCACGTGCGTCGACGCGTCGGGATGAAACGTGATGGAACTGGCCCCGGCCTCGGCGAAGTCGCCCACAAGGCGATCCACCGGCGTCACCATCAGGTGGACATCGATGGGCGCGGTGACTCCGTGGTTGCGCAACGCCTTGCAGACCATGGGGCCGATGGTGAGATTGGGTACGTAATGGTTGTCCATGACATCAAAGTGCACCCAGTCCGCTCCGGCGGCCAGCACGTCATCCACTTCGGCCCCGAGGCGGGCGAAGTCTGCAGAGAGGATGGAAGGGGCGATGATGTAGTCGTTCATGGTGTTTTCCGTTCTGTGGTCTGGCGAGTCGGCGATCTGCGTTCTCGTCAGCATTACTCTGTATTCGGTGGCGTGCCTTCCGGTTCGTTCAGTTGGGCAAGGCGCTGCGGTGTACCAACGTCGGTCCAGCCGCCGCGATAGTGTTCACCCAGCAGTCCGGGGCCATCCATCGCCCGCAGCAGCAGGGGTTTGAGCGCGCGGGCGCCATCGTCCAGACCAGCGAAGAATTGCGCATGATACAGCCCTATGCCCGCAAAGGTCAGGGTCGCGCCATCCGGCCGCGTAACCCGGCCATCGCGCAGGGTGAAATCACCGCCGGGGTGATGCGGCGGATTGTCCACCAGCACCAGATGCGCCTGCCCGGGCTGGAGTGCCGCGGCCTTCGCGGCGAGCCCGTCCAAGGGGTAATCGGTGAAGATATCGGCGTTCATCACCAGGAACGGCTCCGCCCCGAGCAGCTTTCGGGCGCGGATAATTCCCCCGGCGGTCTCCAGAGGCTGCGCCTCATGGCTGTAGTCGATGGTGACGTCCCAGGCAGCGCCGTCACCACAGTGGGCTTCGATCTGCTCTCCCAGCCACGATACGTTGATCACCAGTTGGCGAAACCCGGCTGCCGCAAGGCGCTTGATATGGTGCTCAATCAGCGCCCGCCCCCGGACCTGCAGGAGGGGTTTGGGCGTGCTCAGCGT
>JAUIMF010000120.1 GCA_030433415.1 Gammaproteobacteria bacterium
TTGTTGAGTGAAGGAGAGACAACATGTCCTATGACTGGTTATTAGTGGCTCTGGCTATCGTTGCGGAAATTACTGCGGCGTTGGCGTTGCGTTTCAGTCAGGGATTTAGCAAACCTTTGCCCACGGTGCTGGCGCTGACCGCATTCGGTTTGGCTTTTTATGCCGTCAGTCTGGCGCTGGTGTCTTTGCCGGTCAGTACCGTTTACCCCATCTGGGCGGGCGGTGGCACCGCCGGGGTCGCCTTGCTGGGTGTGCTGGCCTTGCACGAGAAAGCCGGGCGTTGGAAAGGTATGGGGGTTGTCATGGTGGTAGCCGGTATTGTTGTGCTGAATATTGCATCGACTGGGCAGGGAACATGAAACCACAACTAGTCGAGGTAGAACAGGAACTTCGCCAAGCCATGGCCGCCGCAACCGCGGTCGAGCCCGGTGTGCTGGTCGCGCTCAACTTGGAGCGGCTGCTCAATGCGTCGCATCAATTGAAATGAAGAAGGAAAACATGAATCATCCCAAAAACAACCACCGGCCTAGGTGGCGTCGCGGTATCGTGATCGCAGTGTTTGGCACGCTCGCGGTCCTCGGCTATGTAGGTGTGAGCCTCACCCAGCAATCATCTTTGGCTGCGGGCGGGCTGCCCGACCTGTTCGGCAAGGCGCAACCGCCGCTGTCTTCTGGCGCCCTCCATGTTGAAGATCTGGCTGCTGACCCGAAGGGCTACCAGGGGACGATCCTCGTGCGCGGTGTCATGGCCGTGGCGCCGCCCAACTATCCCGGCATGTTCGCCATGATCGACTCCCGCGAGGCGAGGGTGTGCCGGGACCTCAAGTGCGCCAAGAACTATCTGCCGGTAAAGGCCAATGGCCCCCTGCCACAGCCTTGGGACGAGCTGGACGTGAACGGCAAGATCGTCATGGATGATCGTTTCTACTACGTGGATGCCGAGAGTGTCGATAACCTGGGCTCCATCAAGAGGTGAGACGGCGATGAACCTGTTCAAACTGGTATGGCGCAACCTGCTGCGCCGCAAGGGGCGCTTCGTTTTCACACTGGGCGGCGTGGCGATTGGAATGGCAGCCTTCGTCAGTCTGCTGACCATTGGCCAGGGGCTCGACCGCGAAATCAAAAAACAGGCGCAGGGACTGGGTGCCAATCTCGTGGTCACGCCGAAGGGTTGGTGCGCTTACGAGCAGATTTCGGTGCTCACTGGGGAGCAACTTCCTGAGGCGATCCCCATGTCCGAGGTCGATAAAATCCGGGCAGTGCCGGGGGTGAAAAATGTGATTCCCTACGTCAACGAAAAAACAGCTTTCCGCAATCGCCCGGTACCGGTGATCGGCGTCTTGCCCGAGGAGATGCGGGCCTTGCAGAAGTGGGAGATCGCCGCAGGGCGCTATTTCAACGGTGCGGACGAACCCGCGGTGGTGGTTGGTGCCGCAATCGCCACGCAATTCCAGCTCAAACCGGGTGATACGTTCACGGTGCGCGGCAATCCACTGCCGATCGTCGGCGTGCTGAGTGAAGCCGGCAACAAGGACGATGTCGCCAGCTTCGTGCCACTGCCGGTGGTGCAGGAACTCTACGAGGTGAAAGGCATGGTATCTTTCGCGCTAGTACAGGTCGATGATCTGCAACAGGTCGATACTGTGAGTCTGCGCATCCAGGAAAAAGCCAACGTCGCCGTGGTGACCGACAAACAGCTGCTGTCCTCGATCCTCTCCATCGTCGGCACGGTCAGCGGCGCCATGCAGGCTGTGGCGGCGGTGGGCGTGCTGGCGGCAGCCTTTGGCATCATCAACACCTTGCTCACGGCTGTTTATGAGCGCAGGCGTGAAATCGGGATCATGCAGGCCGTCGGCAGCACGCGCCGCACCCTGTTTGCCGCGTTCCTACTGGAGTCGGGCTTGTACGGCCTCCTCGGAGGCTTCGTGGGCGTGCTGATGGGGATACTCGGGGCCTACGTGCTCGGACCCTATCTGACCGACAACGCCTTCACTGCATCCTTGCGCCAGTCGCCCGAGCCAAGCCTCGATGGCACGACGCTTTTGTTGACCTTCGGCTTGTCGATTGGTCTGGCGCTAGCGGCCGGGCTTTATCCGGCTTATCGCTCGACGAAACTCAGCCCCGTGGAGGCCATGCGTATTGTCTGAAACTTCTGCATCCGTGATTCGTGTCGCTAATGTAAGCAAGGTCTACGGCGCTGGCGAGGCGGCCGCGACCGCGTTGTCTGAAATCAGCCTCGACGTGGCGCGCGGTTCCTGGGTGGCCGTGATGGGGCCGTCGGGACACGGCAAGAGCACGCTGCTCCAGATCATGGGCGGCCTCGACCGGCCTTCTTGTGGGCAGGTTTATCTGGACGGCATCGAGCTCAGCACCCTCGGTTCCGCGCAACTTGCCTATACGCGGGCGCGGGCGATCGGGTTCGTCTTCCAGTCCTTCAACTTGCTGTCGCATCTGACGGCTTTGGAGAACATCCAGCTCGCACTGTGGTTCGGCGGCAAGGAAAGCAAAGAAGGCCACGCGCGGGCGATAGACCTGCTTGATTCGGTGGGATTGGCAGACAAAGCACACCTTACCCCTAGCGCGCTCTCTGGCGGCCAGCAGCAGCGTGTGGCGGTGGCGCGGGCACTCGCCAATGATCCAGACATTCTGTTGATGGACGAGCCCACCGGCAACCTCGATTCGGCTTCTGAAGCAGACCTGCTCGCGCTGCTCGGACGCCTGCACGCGCAGGGGCGAACCATCGTCATGGTTACCCATAATCCCGTCGTGGCGGAGTCCGCACAGCGTATCGTGCGCGTGAAGGACGGGCGCGTCGAGGAGGATCGCTACAATGGCAGTTAGCAGGAGGTTTGTGAGTGCCCTGGTTGTGTTCGCTGTTCTGGGCACGGCCGTGGCCGCGTACGCACTGGCTGAGAGGGTAGCTGCACCTGCCACTCCCGCTGTGACATTCACGACCCTTGACGGCCGTCAAGTTCGACTCCAGGACCAGCAAGGCAAGATCGTTATGATCTTCTTCTGGGCGACGAGTTGTTCCATCTGCAAGGGCGAGATGCCTGATCTCATCGAAACCTACCAACAATACCAAGCGCGTGGCTTCGAGCTGATCGCGGTAGCGATGGCCTACGACGACCCGGAGGAGGTTAGAAAATACGCGGCTAGCGAGAGCTTGCCGTTCTCGGTGGTGCTGGACACGAGCGGGGAACTCGCGCGTTCGTTCGATGACACGAAAGTGGTTCCCACCACCTTCCTCATCGACAAGAACGGGAAGCTCGCGTCTCGAACATTAGGTGCTATCGACTTCCCCAAACTCCACCAATACCTCGATAGAAGCTGAGAAAGGAGTCAGTATGCGCAAGTTATTCTCGAAATACGCCGCCATCGTGGCGATCCAACTGCTGGTGCTTCAGAGTGCTTTCATAACGGGCGTGGCAGCAGCCGAAGAGCCGCTGCCGCCCGATGAGGCGTTCAAGCTCAAGGTCTCGGTTCGGGGTTCCGACACAAATGTTGGCGCTGCGGCTGTTTTCAGGACACGGTCACCACCCTACAGGACTCTGCGGGGATTCAAGAACAACTCGCCGGATTACTCGACGAGGCACGTTCATTGTTTGAAACCAAACGCTATGATTGCCTGGGATGCGAAGTCTGCTGGCCGGCCGTGGCGCAGAATCTGGCGGCCGAACTCGACCCAGCCGTTGCCGAGGGTGGTCACTGTGCCACGCAAGTGCCTGAGGAACGTGAAGGATGGCCGCTACTGCCCGGTGACTATCAGGTGGTAAGGATGCAGGCCCCTGTGGCGGTGTGTACCTTGAACTCCGACCATCTGATGGCAGATCTGGCAGCAAGCGGTGCTGAAGGTTTGTCTCTGGTCGGTACGTTGCACACGGGAAACCTAGGCATCGAACACCTTATTCGCAACACGCTCGCCAATCCAAACATTCGCTTTCTCGTACTTTGCGGGGAAGATACACAAAAGGCCATCGGTCATTTGCCTGGACAGTCTCTGGTCAGTCTGTTTCAACACGGTGTGAATGAAAAGATGCGCATCATTGAGGCCAAGGGCAAACGGCCGCTACTCAAAAATATCGATGCCGAGCACGTTGAAGCCTTTCGACAACAGGTGCGCTTGATTGAGTGCATTGGTGAAACTGATATTCCTGCTTTATTGAACAAAATCTCTCAGGCGGCTGCAAACAGCCCCGGCCCATTTACCGACGCCCCCAAAGATGTTTTGCCGATTCCCATCGAAGCTGTCACCGCGCCGCTGAAACTGACACTCGATCCTGCGGGTTACTTCGTTGTTTACCCTGACCGGCGTTCCAATCAATTGGTGCTGGAGCATTACAGCAATAAGGGTGTGCTGGATCGGATGCTCACGGCGCAGTCACCCGCCGCCCTCTATGCCGCTGTGATCAATGAAAAACTGATTAGCCGCCTGGATCACGCCGCTTACCTGGGGCGGGAATTGGCGCGAGCGGAACAGGCTCTGAAAACGGGTGAACCCTACGTGCAGGATCGCGCACCCGGTGAAACAGGCCCCGAGTCAGACGCCAACACTCAGTAGATAACATTGGTTGAGTGTCACTCCAACAAAGGTGAATAAGACGTGGAGTGGCAGATACAGAACATCAAAGGGGAACATATGTCAGGTTGTGATTGTGAAGTCGAGATAAACAACAAAGCACAAAGTCGGGTGTTAATGATCCTCCTTGGCATCAACGCGTTCATGTTTTTGGTGGAGATAACGCTCGGCATTCTCAGTGAATCGACAGCGTTAATCGCGGACTCGCTCGATATGCTGGCCGATGCAACCGTTTACGCGATTGGGCTGTACGCCGTAGGCAGACCATTGTCAGCCAAAATCAGAGCGGCTCACATCAGTGGGATATTTCAAATAATACTTGGAGCCTCAGTATTTGTTGACGTCTTTCGCCGTTTCGTTTGGGGCAGCGAGCCGGAGTCGTTGTTCATGATTGCCGTCGGGACAGCAGCGCTCGTTGCAAACGTTATTTGCCTTCAACTGATTGCCAAGCACAGAGACGGCGAAGTCCACATGAGAGCCAGTTGGATTTTTTCAAAGAATGACGTCATCGCAAACCTCGGAATCATCATTGGCGGTGTGTTGGTATACATGCTCGAATCACGATATCCCGATCTTCTTATTGGTCTGGCAATTTCAATCATCGTTATTCGCGGGGGAATAGACATCATCAAGGATGCGAGTAATGAAAAAAGCAAGTGACATCACCAGAGTAAAATGAGCCCCGATGACAGCCAAAGAAAAGTTCCTGACGAATCAGCAACGCTACCAACCACTGATATTGCCGCAACGCTTTTCTGACGAGGAAATGGTTCGCGACTGGACCCTGAATCGCCGCGACTGCCAGATGGTCAACAAATACCGCAAACAGTACCGCTTGGGCGTTGCCATCCAGCTCTGTGCCATGCGCCTCTATGGCCGCTTTCTGAACCAGCTCAGCGATCTCTCGTCCCGCGTGGTCAGCTACCTCAGCAGCCAACTCGATTTACCGCCAGCGCTCACTGTGGAAGTGCCCGAACGGGAAGCCACCTTATTGGAACACCGCAATAACATCCTCAAATACCTGGGGTTCAGGCGTTTTGATGACAAGGTGGAAGCCGATCTAGATCGCTGGGTCGAAGCTCAGGCACGCCAGGGGTTACTGCCGGATGAACTCTTTCATCGGGCAGAGCGCTACCTGCTGTTGAATCGGATTGTTTTACCGGGGCCCACCACTATCGAACGGCAAATCGTTCGCATCTGCAACCAGGTCCATGCTCAGCTCTTTGAGCAAGTGTTTGAACAGATGTCACCTGAATTGCGAGAGGCTATCGATGATCTGCTGCAAACCTCTGGCGGCAATCAACGTACCTATTTCAATCAACTCAAGGAATATCCACCTGCCGCCAAGATTTCATCGCTGAAGCGCTACCTGCAGCGCTACGACAATCTGGTGGCCACTGGCATTAATGCGTTCGAAGAAAAACTCATCGATACCGCCTTTCTTCAATACTTGTACCGCTTGACCAAACGCTACAGCGCCAAGGATATGAAACGCTTCAAGGATCATAAGCGCTATGCTCTGATGGTGTGTTTTCTGCTGGAATCCCGGAAGATTTTACTGGATCACCTAGTTAAA
>JAUIMF010000121.1 GCA_030433415.1 Gammaproteobacteria bacterium
ATGGGTTTGCCCGCGAGGTGTTCCAGGCGACCCGGGTGGGTAATACCTACATCAATCGCAACACCGTGGGTGCCGTCGTGGGGGTCAACCCCTTTGGCGGCCAGGGGTTGTCGGGCACCGGTCCCAAGGCGGGAGGGCCGCACTATCTGTATCGCTTCGCCACCGAGAAAACGCTGACCGACAATGTGGTGGCCAAGGGCGGTAATGCCCAGCTGTTTACGCTGCAGGAGTAGTTGTGCGGCGACTGAAGAGTTGGCGTAGTCGGAACCCGGTAACGAGCATGGTTCCCGTAAGCACCAGCGCGGCTCCCAGCAGCGTATTCCAGCCGATGGTTTCGTCCAGGAACAGCCATCCCCAGAACACGCCCCAGAGCGGGATCAGGTAGCCGACGGACAGCGCTGACGGTGCTCCCAGATTGTCGATCAGCCGGAAGTACATGACATAGGCCACGCCGGTGCACAGCAGGCCGAGCACGAGCCCCGAGGCGACGGCGCCCGGCGGCCAGCTGGCGGGAGCAGGGGACAGCGCCAGCAACGGCAGGAGCAGCAGGAATGCAGCCCACAGGCTGCCGTGGGCATTGGCGTAGGTTTCGACCTTGTCTGCGTACTCTGCGTAACTGCTCGCCAGGGCGTAGCAGACTGCGGCGCCGAGGGTGGCGAGGACCGCCAGAAGGTTGCCCGGATGGAGCGCCAGTTCACTGAAGCCAACCAGGCAGGCCACGCCGGCCATGCCCGTCAGCAGCCCTGTGACCGCTCTTCGCGTTACGGGTTTGCCGCGCCAGAGCACACCAATCACCAGGCCCCACAGCGGTGCCGTTGAATTGAGCACCGCGAGCAGCGATGCCGGTAGCGTCTGTGCCGCCCAGGCGAAGGCGAGAAAGGGAAGCGCGGTATTGAACAGTCCCAGAAACAGATAGTGTCGCCAGTGGCGGGTAACGTGTAGCGCACGGCGCAGGGCGAGGCTGACGAGCAGCAGTACGATGCAGGCACTGAGAAGACGCAGTTCCAGCAGCCAGGCGGGTCCGAGCTGGGGTACGGCGATGCGCATGAACATGAACGACGCACCCCAGATCGCCGCCAGTGCCAGCATCTGTGCGAAGTGCGCTGCGCTCACCGACAGCTTTCCCAGCCGTGCATGGCCTGCTTGCGCTCCAGCCCCCAGCGATAGCTGCCGAAATCACCGGTCTGGCGAATAACCCGATGGCAGGGAATGAGCCAGGCAATGCGGTTGCGCGCCATGGCGGTGCCCACGGCGCGACTGGCACCGGGAACGCGGGCATGTTCCGCCAGCTGTTGATAGCTCAGCAGTTGTCCCGGAGGAATAGCGATGAGTGCCTTCCAGACCTGCAGCTGGAAGTTGGTGCCGCGGAGCAGCAGATGGACCTGGCCGCTGCGTAGCGGCGTTGCGAACAGGCGCTGCAGAACCTCCTGTGCGGCGTCATCATCGCGCTGGTGACGCGCGGCGGACCAGTCACGCCGGTAGGCGTCCACGACATTCTGTTCCCGGTGATTGTGGAACGATAGCTGGCAGATTCCCCGGGAGCTCCAGGCCATGAAGGTGGCCCCGAACGGTGATGTACCCCACCCCCACTGCAGATCGATGCCTGCACCTGAGCTGGCGATCTCGCCGGGCGTCATGGCCTGGCAATTCACGGTGAGGTCGTGAAGCCTGCCGGGTCCCGACAGCCCCGTGGCCAGGCTGGTATCAAGTACTGAGGCCTGCTCGCGCAGTAGCTGCACTGCATGGTGGTGGGTCAGGTATTGCAGAAATCGCTTGGGAGAAACGCCCGCCCAGGCGCTGAACACCCGCTGCAGGTGATGCTCGCTGGTACCGAGGGCGGCGGCGAGACTGCCAAGGCTCGGTTGTTCGATGCGGTGATCGCGCAGGTAATGAATTGCCGAGGCGACCAGGTCGTAATGACGGTGATTTGCATCGGCCTGATGGGCTGGTGATGTGTGCGACGTCTGGGTGTCACTCATGACAAGGGCTTCCATTGCCTTGCTCTCCTGAAAGGTTGTTCCAGGAGTATCCCCATCCGGGAGTGGGCCGCACCACCCGATTCCTGCTCAACCGCGGGGGATCAACGCCAGCTGGCGGGACTGGGCGACGAGGCGACCGGTACTGTCCCAGACCTCTCCGTCTTCTTCGAGCATGCCACCGCTGATAAAGCGCGTAGAGAACTGGCAACGCAGCCAGCCCGGTTCCGGCAGGCCACGGATGTGCGCCGTCAGTTCCACCGTAGGTGTCCACGCCACGGGAAGGTTGGCATTGAAGATTGTCGGTGGCAGGGCATCCGTCGCCATGAGCAACCCGAAGGCGTCCATCGGTTCCTCGTCTGGCAGGCGCAGCCAGCCCCGGATCAGGGGTCGCCCAGAGGGCTTGCCGCTGAGGAACTGCGCGTCATCGGGATGCAGGCGCAGCTCTACTTTTTCCATCATGGGCGGTGGAAAACCCCGTTCGGGATCATGGACGACCTGCGGGCATTCCTCGGGCGCGGGTAACGCCGGTGGCGTCGCGTCCACGCGCTTCGGGCCTTCCAGCTGATCCAGATCACCAAAGCTGCCCAGCAATTGCATAAGCGGTTTGTCGGCGCTGTGCATGGTTGCGGTCACTGTGCTGAGTCGCCGACCGGCTTTCACCACGGACGCCTCAACGGTTACGGGGCCGGCACGCCCCGGCGAGAGGTAGTGGGCGGTCAGGGACACCGGGTGGGCGCGGTCGGCAACGGTGGCCATGGCGCGGCCGGCGATGGCCAGTAGGTAGCCGCCGTTGGCGTTACCCGCGATGTCCCATCCCGGGTGAATTTCGGAGCGCATTGGGGGTTCTGTGCTATTGACGGCGGTGGCCTCATCAAAGCGCATGGGAGTGTCCTGTAGCTGCTGCGGGGTCCGCTATTCTGCCACGATGCGGTCGCGGAACCAGCCAACGGATACCGGGATTTTCTGCAGGGAGCATGGCTTGACCGAGCACCGGATTCCTGTGAGTGTGCGTTCAGTACCAACCACGGTGGAGTCGACCGTTATGAGCGATAAGAATAGTAACCGTTTACTGCTGGAGCTCGAAAAAATCCGGCGTGACGTCAATCGGCAGATAATGAATCCAGAGATTCCTGAGCTGAGCGTGGAGGACATCCGTCCCGTCATCACGATGGCGTCCAAGGCTCGCCTGGCCTATCTGCAGGAACTGATCGATATCGCGAGGCTGGACCCCGACATGCCGTCTCATGAGCAGATCACCATGCTCGCGCGACAGCGCGAGGCCTACGAAGAACTGCGGGCTGCGGTAAATGCCCTTGAGGCCGCCATCGATCGGGGGTACCTGGATGTCACTGGCATCGAGTAAACAACCGACGCATCCGAGCTTTCCGCGGCTGTTTGCGCCGCTGGACCTGGGCTTCACGCAGCTGGACAACCGCATTCTCATGGGCTCGATGCATACGGGCCTGGAGGAACTGGGGCCATCGGGTTTTGAGCGCATGGCCGCGTACTACGCCGAGCGTGCCCGCGGCGGCGTGGGCATGATCATCACCGGTGGTAACGCCCCGAACCAATCGGCGGCCCTGGCGCCCGGGGAGTACGGCGCCTTTGACAGCGATGCCCATGTGCCGCTGCACCGCCGTGTGACCGATGCGGTGCACGAGGCCTCGCCCAACTGCAAACTCTGCCTGCAGATTCTGCATGCCGGCAATCTCGCGCACAGTGCGGACCCGGTGGCTCCCTCACCGATCGCGTCGCCGATCAATCCCCGCGAACCCCGGGGCATGACGGCGGAAGATATCGAAACCACCATTGAGGATTTCGCTCGCTGCGCAACGCGTGCCCAGGCTGCGGGGTACGACGGTGTTGAGATCATCGGTTCTGCGGGTTATCTGCTCAGCACCTTCCTGCTGGAAAAAACCAACCAGCGTCAGGACGAGTGGGGCGGCAGCTACGAGAACCGCATGCGTTTTCCCCTCGAGGTGGTGCGCCGTACCCGCGAGGCCGTCGGAGAGAACTTTATTGTGGTGTATCGCATCGCCGCAATGGAGATGATGGCTGACGGCAGCAGCTGGGACGAAGTCGTGACCCTGGCCCGGGAGATTGAGCGCGCCGGAGCGACGATCATGAGCACGCACTTTGTCTGGCATCAGGCCCAGGTGCCCACCATCGCCACGCGCGTGCCGCGAGCAGCCTTTACGTCGGTGACGGGGCGGCTGCGCCGGGAACTGTCCATACCGCTGATTACGAGCAACCGCATCAATATGCCGGAAGTGGCCGAGGCGGTGCTGGAACGCGGAGACGCCGACATCACCTCCATGGGCCGTCCCATGCTGGCCGACCCCGAGTTTGCCAACAAGGCGTTTGAGGGGCGCGTCGACGAGATCAATACCTGCATCGCCTGCAATCAGGCCTGCCTGGATCATGCCTTTCGTGGTCGCACCGTCACCTGTCTGGTGAATCCCCGGGCGTGTCACGAAACCGAACTGGTCTATACGCCTACGACAAATCCCGGTCGCATTGCTGTGGTGGGAGCGGGTCCAGCGGGGCTGGCTTTCGCTACGACGGCCGCGTCGCGGGGTCACGATGTAACCCTCTTCGAAGCCAGCGAGGAGTTGGGAGGGCACTTCAATCTAGCCATGCGGATTCCCGGTAAAGAAGAGTTTCGCGAGACGATTCGTTACTACCAGCGACAGCTGGAGTTGACCGGAGTCACGGTGAAACTTGGCGCGCGCACAACGGCAAAGCAGTTACTCGACGGTGCCTGGGACCACGTGGTGGTGGCGACGGGGCTGCATGCCCGCACCCCCGACATTCCCGGCATTGAGCATCCCATGGTCATGAGTTATAGCCAGGCCATACGCGGTGAGCGTGAGCTGGGCAAGTGTGTCGCCATTATTGGCGCCGGGGGTATTGGCTTTGACGTTGCGGAGTTGGCATCCCATGCCGGTGTATCAGCGGCCCTGGATCGTGATGTGTTTGCGCGGGAGTGGGGCGTAGATTTTGCCAACCATCCCCGCGGCGGCGTCGCGGGTGTTGAGCCCCGACCACAGACGGCGGACCGGGCCGTGTTTCTGCTCCAGCGTAAACCCACGCCGCCCGGACGCGGCCTGGGTCCGACCACGGGTTGGGCGCACAAGCTGGCGCTGAAGCGTCGCGGCGTACACATGCTGCGAGGTGTGCACTACGAACGGATCGATGATCACGGCCTGCAAATTGTTGTGGACGACGAGGCGCAATTGATTCCCGCCGATACGATCGTGGTCTGTGCCGGTCAAGAATCAGATCGTGGTTTGTTTGATGAGCTGTCGGGGCATCACGACAGCGTGCATCTGATCGGTGGGGCAGACGTGGCGGTAGAGATCGATGCGAAACGCGCAATAGATCAGGCGTCGCGTCTGGCCGCTGCACTCTAGGGCGATACGTGCACATTCCCCCGGGCATGCTGATCGATGCCGTGCTCATAGCCGCCAATCTGGTGGCGCTGCTGGGCCTGCTGGGGGCCGTTTTTACGGCGCGCTGGTCTGCCTTGATCGCGCAGCCGGGGCGTCTTCATCTTATTGCCGGAGGGTCCCTGGCCTGCCTGTTGCTGTGGCTGCTCAACATGCATATTGCCAATGGCGTTGTGCTGCATTTTCTTGGTGTTACGGCACTTACGCTGGTCATTGGCTGGTCCTTTACTCTGATCGGCCTGGGCCTGGTACTCATTCCCTTTACGCTGTTGCAGCAGCTGTCATGGGACGGCCTGGGTCTGGCGTTCTGTCTCACGGTGTTGGTGCCGGCGAGCATTACGCGAGCACTGCTGGTTTTGCTTTACCGGCCCTCGCTGCGACATCCCTTTGTGTATTTTCTCGGTGCGGGTTTCGCCGGAGGCGGGTTGGTCGTGCTGGCCTTGTCGTTGATAACCGCAGGGATATTCTGGCTGAGTGGACTCGATGGCTATCTGGACAGCATGGGCGAATTCTGGCCCCTGGTCTTTCTCATCATGTTCTCTGAGGGCTTCATCAACGGCATGTGCATATCGGCTTTGGCGGTGTTCTATCCCGACTGGGTGAAAACCTTCGACGACCGGTTCTATCTGGACAATCCCTGAGCACCGCACCGTTGGAATTCCTGCCCTGGGAGCTTGTCGCCATCGGGACCCTCTTTGTCTGGGGCGGTTTCGTGCGCTCG
>JAUIMF010000122.1 GCA_030433415.1 Gammaproteobacteria bacterium
AGATGCATTTAACGCCCGCCTCGCGCAGCGCCGGATAATCCTGCTCGGGAATCACACCGCCGGCGATGACAACAATGTCCTCTGCGCCGAGCTTGGCGAGTTCGTCCACCAGGGCCGGCACCAGGGTTTTGTGCCCTGCGGCCAGACTGGAGGCACCCACCACGTGCACATCGTTTTCAACGGCCTGACGCGCGACCTCTTCGGGCGTCGAGAACATGGGTGACAGGTCCACGTCGAAGCCCACGTCGGCGAACGCCGTCGCCACGACCTTGGCGCCGCGGTCATGACCGTCCTGACCCATCTTGCACACCAGCATGCGCGGGCGGCGTCCGTGACGTTCCATGAAGGCTTCGATATCGGCACTGATCATTTTCCAGTTCTCATCTTCGCTGAAGGCCGCACCATACACGCCTGACACGGTCTGGGCCTGTGCCTTGAACCGGCCGAATTCGGCCTCCATGGCGTCAGAGATTTCGCCCACTGTGGCGCGACAACGCACAGCCTCGATGGCGAGGGCAAGCAGATTCCCCTCTTCACCACCTGCACAGCGGGTGATGCGCGCCAGCACATCATCTACCGCGGCCTGATCGCGGGTACGGCGGATCTCTTCAAGGCGAGCAATCTGCGCCTCACGGACCGTGGCGTTATCGATCTCGAGCACGTCGATGGGCTCTTCTTCCGGCGGCGCGTACTTGTTCACGCCAACGATGACGTCGTCGCCCCGGTCGATGCGGGCCTGTTTGCGGGCGGCGGCTTCTTCAATGCGCAGCTTCGGCATACCCGTCTCGATGGCCTTGGCCATGCCTCCGGCCTCTTCGACCTCGGCGATGAGCTCCCGGGCCTTGTCGGCAATGTCCTGCGTCAACGACTCCATCATGTAGGAACCGCCCCAGGGATCGACGACCTTGGTGATGCCCGTCTCTTCCTGCAGGATCAGCTGTGTGTTTCGTGCGATCCGCGCCGAGAATTCCGTTGGTAGCGCGATGGCTTCGTCCAGTGCATTGGTGTGCAGGGACTGCGTACCGCCAAACACCGCCGCCATCGCCTCGATGGTGGTGCGCACGACGTTGTTGTAGGGGTCCTGCGCCGTCAAGGACCAGCCCGACGTCTGGCTGTGCGTCCGCAGCATGGTGCTTTTGGGGTTCGAGGGATTGAACTCGCTCACAATGTCATGCCACAACAGGCGCGCGGCCCGCATCTTGGCAATCTCCATGTAGAAGTTCATCGAGATCCCCCAGAAAAACGACAGGCGCGGGGCAAATTCATCGATGTTCAGGCCCGAGGCTAGGGCCGTGCGAATGTACTCTTTGCCGTCGGCCAGGGTGTAGGCCAGTTCCAGCGCCGCGTTCGCTCCCGCTTCCTGAATGTGATAACCCGAGATCGAAATCGTATTGAAGCGCGGCATGTTCTTTGAGCAGTACGCAATGATATCGCCGATGATGCGCATACTCGGCGCCGGCGGATAAATGTAGGTGTTACGCACCATGAACTCTTTGAGAATATCGTTCTGGATCGTGCCCGCGAGCTGATCCTGCGAAACGCCCTGCTCTTCGGCCGCCACGATGTAGCCTGCCAACACTGGAAGCACCGCCCCGTTCATGGTCATTGAGACCGACACCTTGTCCAGGGGAATGCCGTCAAAGAGAATCTTCATATCCTCGACGGAGTCGATGGCGACCCCGGCTTTGCCGACATCACCCGTGACCCGCTCGTGATCCGAGTCGTAGCCCCGGTGCGTGGCGAGGTCAAACGCGACAGAAACGCCCTGGCCGCCGGCGGCAAGGGCTTTACGGTAGAAGGCGTTGGACTCTTCGGCGGTGCTGAAGCCCGCATACTGGCGGATGGTCCAGGGGCGACCCGCGTACATGGTGGCCTGGGGGCCCCGTACGAAGGGTGCCATACCCGGGAGCGTATCTGTGTGCTGCAGGTCGGCAAGATCCGCTGCGGTGTAAAGCGGCTTGACGGGGATGCCTTCGGGCGTGTCCCACACCAGATCGTCGGGACTGCGACCTTTCATCTGCTTCGTAGCCAGTTCCGCCCAGGCATCGAGTTCGCCCTGATCGGCCATGGAAGGTTTACGGTCGGTGCTCATGGGGGTTCCTCAGTGATCGGCAGCGGGCTGGTTGATTTCGATGAGCACGCCATCGCAACTCTTGGGGTGGATAAAAATCGTCAGGCTGTTGTGCGCCCCGGGAGCGGGCTCGTCAGCGAGAAACTGATATCCCTTCGCCTTGAGGCGCTCCACATCGGCGTGAATATCATCGGAGCGAAAACACAGGTGATGCAGGCCGCCGCCCTTCTTCTCGAGATACTTGGCAATGGGTCCTTCGCCGTTCAGGGGATGGACCAGTTCGATATTCGTTGGCGGTAACGGAAAAAACGCCGTAGAGGTTTTGGCCGCGGGTACGTCCTCGATACCGTCGTAGGGCAGGCCAAAGTCCTCCATAAAGCGCTTGATCGCGTTTTCGAGGTCCGGCACGGCAATGGCGATGTGGTCCAGGGCGGTGATCATGATGTTCTCCTACAACTTGCCAAGGTAGGCCGCGGTGGCATCGCGACGGCGCGCGTTGCGCTCTTCGGGGCTTTCGATGACAATTTTTTCATCGGGCGTAATGCGAAACACCGGCTGACCTTTGCTGATGATGACACCGTCGCCCTCAACGAGAATTTCATCGACGGTACCGGCAAACGGGGCGTACACCTTGTTGAACATCTTCATCACTTCAACAATGTACAGCGGGTCACCCGCATCGAAGTGGTCACCGGCCTGCACATAAAGCGGAGCATCCGGGGTTTCGCGACCGTAGAACATACCGCCGCTGGCCGCGACGATCTCGTCGGACTTGGCGACGGGCGGCGGTACCAGCACCTTCGCCATGGCCGCCTGAAGCTCGCTGTCCTCCAAACGCTCGGGAATGTGTATGGTCAGGTCTTCGTTGACCGTGAGCTCGAAATACCCCGTGGCCTCGGCTATCGCCGGCAACAGACCGAGGATGGCGCAGCCCGCTTGGAATCCGCGGTGCGCTGCTCTGACTCCTGCCCAGGTGGCCGCATCCATGCGCGTCGCTTCGGGCGCCACGTCGGCCTCCAGGGCCGTCTGCATCGCCAGCCAGTCGTCCTGGGGCATGCGCTCGCACAACGCCTGGTAGAACTCCCGGGCCTCTTCAAGTACCTGGTTGTCGTGATCCCAGATCACCGTCGCTGCCGGCGCACGCGGCGTGAAGTCCATGTTCAGGAAGTGATACAGGTCCACCAGCAGTGCCACGGGGTTTTCGTTGAAGCTGATCCGCCCGTCGATCACCGTATAGGCGTCGCGGTGTACGCTCAGCCAACCGCTGAGCAGATGTGGTTGTTCAAGCAGCATGGCCAGGGGGCGCAGCAGCAGCGTCTGTTTGAGATCCATCGCTTCGCGCAGTTCCTTCGCGTTGCCCCCCTCAAGGTTTGCCAGCTCGCGGTCACAGATCGCGCGCCAGGCGTACTCCAGATCGATATTGATGGCCTCGCGCTTGAGCTCCCCCACCGCCGTGAGGTAGGGCACGATGAAGCGCGTGGTCGGCCGGGCGTTGATGTTCTGGCCTATGAACCAGTTCACCAGGCCGTAGTGGAACTCCAGGTTAGTGGCCAGATCCTTGCCACGCATGCGCGTCTGGCGAATGGTTTCGGCCATGCGCTCGTAGCAGTTCAGGCGCGTGTCTCCTACCGTCAGCAGCAGTGCGATATTGGAATCATAGGCGCCGGCCAGCGTGTATTTCATAAACACGTCGGTGTCGGGGTTGTGCAGACTGATACCCTGATCGTCGCGGATTTCGCCTTCGATGGCGTCGGACCAGTGCTCGATCACGCCACCCGCACTCGGCTGTAATGCCTGGTTCGTCGCGTTCAGGCGCGCTTCGACGCTGTCATCAAAGCGGGGCACCCGCTCCGGCTTGGGCAGGCGGGGCCCATGGGCCGCCAGTAGCACCATGGCTTCAACCAACGATTCGACCACGAAGTTCTCGTCGGGATTGTCGGGATTGGAGAACTTCAAGGCATAGCAGAGCTCTGTAACCCGGTGTTCCACCTGAATACGGGTGTTCATCTCCATGAAGAAGTGCTTGTCGCGATCGACAATGCACTCAAAGGTAGACACGGAATCCAGGCCGACGGCTTCGCCAAAGCGCTCCGCTTCGTCTTCCATGGCGACCAACGTTTTCAGGTCCTGTTCCAGCACCCGCGCTTCGATCTCGTTGCCACGGTTGCGCGCTTCCTGCAGGGCTTTCTCCAGAGACTCGACGGTCACGGAGACTTCGAGGAGTTTTTGCTCGTGCATCTGCAGCGAGCAATCCCGGCCGCCGAGCGTGGTGCTCCATTGACCGTTGCCAATGACCTGGATCTCCTGGTGTCGCGTGGTTTCGATGTTCAGTTCCACGAGAACGTTCTTGTTGTCGCCCACACCGGTGGTTTTTACTTCGTTAAGAATCTCGCGAACCATTTCGGGGGCGCGTTCGGCCTCACCAATACCGAGGATGCGCTGGCCTTTACCGCCGCCACCGCTGATCGCCTTGAGGCGAACACGATTGCTCGGATACTGCTCACTCATCCGCGTTACGGCTTCGGCGATGGTTTCGCAAAGCTGGTCGACGGTGTAGAGATCGACGCCTTTGTTATAGCTGGCCGCCAGCACCTGGTCCGCGGCCGCCTCCAGTTCGTCGTCGAGGCTGTCGGGGTCGAGGGGCAGCTGCTGATCGGCGATCAGGGCGCGCAGCGCCGCATGGTCCGGATGGGACTTGAGCAGCGTCAGCGCCGTGGCGTTGTCGATGCCCGGGGTCACCGAGACGCCGGCTTTGAGCGCCGTGCGCTTGGCTTCGTCCTTCAGGCCCGCATCGTGCACCGTGCGCGAGCAGGGACCGATAAAGTTCAATCCCGCTGCTTCGAGCGCTGCGACCATGGTTTCGTCTTCGGCCATGAATCCATAGCCCGCAAACACCGAGTCATAACCGTTGTCATGGGCAATGCGAATGATCTGCTGAATGCGCTGGTCGCGCTCTTCCTTGTTGGCGCCGGTATAGTCAGGCACCCGGTGAACCCGCTCCGGGTCGGGCATCACCCGCAACTCGGGTGCCAGCGCATTCTGGTAAACGATGGAGTCCTTCTCGGACAACAGGATGCCGATGTGGGTGATACCCATTTCGCGGAAGACGTCGATCGCTTCCTTGCGAATCGGGCCGCGGCAAATAATCAGCGGGCGCATGTGCGCACAATCGAACTGGTTTACCCAATGCGTGTGGCGTCGACCCAGGCGGCGGTCCCGGTGAATGAGCGGGTTCTGCAAATAATGTTCGTTAGACAAGACTCGTCCTCAACGCTGTAGGTATCAGTGGAATTCGCGCTGGATGCCGCCAAGGGGCTCCGCTTCGTAATGACGCAGGCAGAAGTCCATGTGCTCTGCCAGCACCTGGCGTAAATCCGATGGCATGACGATCTGCGAAATCGAGCCCAGGCTCAGGGCCTCGTTGGGATTCATCAGCTCCCGTTCGTAGCGCTGCGCCAGCAGTTGCTCCTCGGCGCGCATCCAATCGCCCACCAGGCGCTCAGCGGCCTTGGCCGCCTCGTCCTTCGGCAGTCCCGCCGCCTCTTGCGCCGCTGCTTCTTTGGCCTTGCGAGCGACAGCTTCGCTACGCAGCTTCTTCAATTCGTCCTTGTACACGTACTCAACACCCGCGGGCCCCATCACCGCTACGCGGGTCGTGGGCAGTGCAACCACAAAGTCCGCACCCGTGGCGTAGTTGTTGTACGAGGCATAGGCACCGCCGAACGCGTTGCGCACGAGCACCAGAAAACGCGGCGTGCGCAGATCAACGATCGCATCGAGCATGGCGCGACCCGCCTGTACGATGCCCCGGGACTCCTGCTCGCGGCCGGGCAGGAAGCCCGTGGTGTCCTCGAGAAAAATGATGGGGATGTTGTACAGGTTGCAGAAACGAATGAAACGGGCGTTCTTGTAGGCCGCGTCGATATCGATCTGGCCGGAGGCCACGGCGGAGTTGTTGGCGACAAATCCGACCACGTTGCCGCCGAGACGGCCAAGCGCGGTGACCGTATTGCGCGCTCGCTCAGCCTGCAGTTCAAGAAAGTCACCGTGGTCGCACAGT
>JAUIMF010000001.1 GCA_030433415.1 Gammaproteobacteria bacterium
ATGGGAGGACTACTACAACTATGATCGGCCTCACGGGGCCCTGAACGGTCAGACCCCGTACGAACGATTAGTGGAAAAAACACGAGCTGAAGTGTCACCAGGGTCCTGAGACCCTACAAGGGTCCCTCTGGGGCCCTTTTTAGTATGGAAAAGTGGGCGGCGTGGACGAACCCTCTGGTTCGACAAAACGCGGCTCTCCCCAACTAACGGGGGATGCACCGTTTCTCACTAAAATCGATTGATAATGCCATCCCACCCACAGTGGGTTAAGACTCTCAATCGATAGTTCTCAAAATTTCTAAACCCGAAGGCTCGACGCGATTAACCTCAGTTGGGAAAAACGCAGGACTCAAATCCCGGCCATCGTTGGCTGCGCGAAAAGATTGCCGTCCTGTTCGGCCGCGGCGGGCCTACTTAATTCTTGCATCCAGCATAGGCTGCCTTGCCACTGACCGAACGGGCCAGTAATTCGGCCCTTTGCGCCCCTGATGCCCTTAGGTTGCGGTGCTACCTTGGGCTGTAACAATTTTCGGTATCGAGCATCTCGCATGTTGAAGGGACTACGAGCTATCAATCATGTGGCCATCTCCGTTGCTCACTGGGACGCCATGCTGGACTTTTACACCCGTGTGCTGGGATTTGAAGCGGGCAAGGTTTTTGGCTGGGATACGCGCTAAGAAAGCGATCCGCGGGTCGAAGCGATAACAGGGTTGCCCGACAGCGCGGCTCGGGGGGTATTGTTGACAGGTAGTTCTATTGCCTTGGAGTTGTTTGAATTTCTTTCGCCATCGCCACGGCGCCAGGGTGTGCACAGGCTCGTTTGTGATCTTGGTTTTACTCATCTGGCCTTTGATGTCGAGGGCATCGACGGCGTGTACGCTGCCTTGCAGAGCCAAGGGATGGAATTCCATGGGCCGGTGCAGACTCTAGATGATGGCACTCGCCTTATCTATGGTCGTGATCCGGATGGGAATGTTATCGAGTTGCACGAGAGTACCGTATGAGCTTTTGTCTGCAGGGTAAACGGGTTGTGATCACAGGGGGGGCGCGCGGCATCGGCTTGGCCATCGCTAACGCTTTTGTAGCTCAAGGTGCCCACGTCGCAGTTCTTGACTTGTTACCCATGCGCGCTGACGACGCCCCTCTGCCTTACTTTGCCTGTGATGTGACCGATGAGAGCACGTTTGCCTCAGCCCTCGACGGTGCCGTCGCTCGCTTGGGTGGCTTGGATGTGCTTATCAACAACGCGGGCGTCACGGCCTTAGGGGGTGAGCTCGCGTCTATGGAAGCGGCGTATTTTGATCGTGTGGTAGCGGTGAATCAGCGCGGCGTGATGCTGGGGCTAAAGCTGGGAGGGCAGCGTATCGCCGATGGCGGTAGCATCATCAACACCGCCTCCCTAGCGGCGTTTGTTCACGAAGTGGGAACGGCTGCTTACAATGCCAGCAAAGCAGCGGTGGTTAGCCTAACGAAATCGGCGGCCATGGAGTTCGGACCCCGGCAAGTCCGCGTCAATGCCATCTGCCCCGGCCATGTAAGGGTGCAGCGAGATGATTTGGACCCCGAGGTGATGGAAAGCCTGGAGCAGCTCTGTGAGACCGTTGCACCTATGGGCCGAGTCGCAGAACTCGACGATCTTGTGGGGGTTTATCACTTCCTCGCTGCGCCTGAGAGTCGCTATATGACGGGGCAGGCACTCATTATTGATGGTGGCTTTAGCTTGGGTCTCACGCCGCTCCTCTACGAAAAGCTGGGAATAGGCTTGTAGCGCCTCAGCGCTTGGGGAGTGTGAATCCGCCTGCGAAGAACTTCGGATATCTGGGCGAGGTACAGAGCCACATAAAAGCAGGCGAGGGGCTAGACCCCGTTGCCCAAACTAATGCAAAGTTCCGCCTATGGTAAGCGGACTTACAGGCAGTGGCTTGGTCACTACGTCGGATCAGATCACCGGCGGCTATTTTGCGAATCTCGCCGAAGTGGTGCGCGAGGACGGCCTTGACCCCTTTCCACTCCTGGCTGAGTTGGGCATTGACGAGGATTTAGAGTCGTTGCGACAGGCGCCGCAACCGGCGGAGCGCTATCTGCGTTTCGTTGAGCGGGTGCTGAGTGATTGCAAAGTTTGGGCGCCAGCGCTACGGGCGGGATCGCGTCTCACTTTTGCGGACTACGGAATTCTCGGTCTCGCGCTCTGGAGTAGCCAAAATCTTCGCGATGCACTCGACCGCCTGATGAAGTACTCACCGGTGCTAGGTGACGGCATATTGGTCAATGAGCACTATGAAGCGAAGGGCGGCAAAGTCCACTACCAGTTTCACTGTGGGCAGCCGCCGGGGGTAGTTGGCGATTTCCTCATAGAGCTCAGCGCTGCCGAGCATGGAGTGGTTAGAGATATGTTGGGTGGCGACGAGGATCACGACTTTCTCCGAGTCGACTTCCCCTTTGAAGCCCCAGCCCATGCGGAGGCTTTGCGCGATTGGTTTCGCTGCGAGTTGCGTTTTAGTCAGCCTTTGGCGCAGGTAGTGTATCCGGAGTCTTGGTTGGAGCAGCCGGTAAAGACGGCGAATGATCTGGCGGCGAAGCTCCTTAGCGAGCAATGCGAAACGATTCTTCTGAACCTGGAGCGGACCGCGACTTATCGCAGCCGCATCCGTCGCTTGGTGCTGGCGTCGCCGGCGAACCCGCCGAGTTTTGAAGACACGGCGAGTCAGTTCAACCTTAGTGCGCGCACTTTGCGACGGCGTTTGTCGGAAGAAGGCACTTCTTATGTGGAAGTGTTAAAGGAAGCCCGCATGGAGCTGGCGCGGCACTACCTTACGGAAACAGAGTTTGCCATTAAGGAAGTAAGTGCACTGCTGGGCTTTTCTGAAGTGGCGAATTTTCAGCGTGCGTTCAAAGCTTGGTCGGGCGTGACCCCCAGCCGTTTTCGCCAGGAGGGTCTGGGCGCGGTGATGTCGCGGAAGTCACAATCCTTGGTAGATGCCCTGAGGTAAAGCCTTTAGC
This sequence comes from Gammaproteobacteria bacterium, assembly GCA_030433415.1. Taxonomy (GTDB): domain Bacteria; phylum Pseudomonadota; class Gammaproteobacteria; order Pseudomonadales; family Halieaceae; genus Congregibacter. Next base: position 3,001 of record JAUIMF010000001.1, read on the forward strand.
CCAAACGCCTCGCCACAACACGACTCAGGCCCGCGAAAGCAATCGTCGCTACGAAAATAATCACAGCGGTAGCAAGAGCCAGCGAACTGCCGCCCCACTGGTCGTAGAGCACGCCGCCGAGGAGTGGGCCCAAGGCGACGCCCGCTCCCTGTGCTGCTGGAATCAATACGGCGAGCGTATTGCTCTTGTCGGCATGGGCGATAAAGGCCAAGAGGTAAGGCAGACCGAAGTTCCACGCGAACTGAAAGGCGAGCGCTGCCCCCAAATAGAGGGGGTAGCTCAGCGGTGCCGCAAACAGCAATGTAGAGACGCTCTGAGCCAGGCCGGCGATGATGAATAGGGAGGCGGTGCCCCAGCGTTCTCCCAGTACACTTGCTGCGAGGGCGCCTATGACACCCGCCAGGGTGCTAGCTGCTAACGCCGAGCCCGTCCCTTGGGCTGAGAGTCCACTATCTGCGCCCAATACTTCGACAAATGCCCAAAGAGCGCCTAAGCCCAAGTACCAGAATGCGTGGAGTCCCAGCGCGCTGAGGGCGGGCCATACGGGCGCAGCGGTATCCCTGTCGTCGCTGTTTGTACTTTCACCCGCTCCTCTTTCGCCATCTTCACCAGTTTCTCCAACATTCCCACTTTCAGGGTGCATGGTGACGGTAAGTCCCGGCAGGCGGTGGGCCAGGAGCAGACCGGGCGCGCAAATGCCCGCGATAGTCACTAGGGGACCTGCGAGTCGGAGGTCTGGTCCAAGCTGCGGTAGCACCAACATGGCCGTGCCGGCATAGACTACCTGGGCCACAATGCCCAGGGCGAAGTAACGGGCCGGGTGGCTGGAGCGGCTGATCAGCGTTAAGCCTAAGACATACAAAGGCCCGGTTCCCAAGAAGGCGGTGGCAAAGCGCAGCGCTGCCATACTTTCCAAGCTCGGCACCTGGAGACAGGCGAGATTCCCCGTAACGGCGAGGAGAGAGGCCCCAAAGGCTACGGGGCGCCAGGACCAGCGCTTGATCCACGCCATGGCGACGATGGCCGCCAAGGTACTGCCCGCCAATTCCGCGGCGATGATGGTCCCGACACCGACACCGGTAAAGCCACGCACGTCCATCAAGGCGCTTACCAACAGAGGTTCGACCATAAACATGCTGGCACCTGCAGTGACGAATAGGCAGGCGATGACGATGGTCGATGCGTGGTCGTAGGCCGTGGCCTGGTCGGAAACGGCCCCAATACGATCCTTCGATGAGGCCTGGCGGCTGGAATTGGGGTTGGCTTCGTTGTTCACGGTGTGGCTGTGCTGGCTATGCCGTGGAGTTTTGCCAGCGTCGCCTCGTCAAAGGGTTGCACCATAGGGCTTGTGGCCCAGCCATCGTTGTAGGGGCTGCAAAAATAGACATCGGCCTTCACTTCACTGATGCGCCAGCCTTCGTCCGTAAGTGCGTAGCGGTCATCGTAAAAGCCGCAAGCCCAAAAAGCTTGCTCTGTGCCACTCTGAGGCAGACTCATGAGTTGCAAAAGGCGCCAGTGCGCTGTCGCTGTCTCGCCCTGTATTTCGATGGAAGGACTTAGAGCAAGGTGCTGATTCAGCCTCATGTCCTGCCACAGACTCCGGTGTAGACGATAGAGCGCCTCGCGACCACGCACTACGCCCAGCTCTTCGCCTTCATCGAGTACCCCGTCAGTCGTGAACAAGGCGGCGAAGCGTCGGCCTGCCTCGTCGCTGTCTTCATCTGCCCAACGGCAGTAATCAGCTTTTAGCTGACGAACTGCTTCGTAGGCCTCCAGTTTGTGGATGCGTTGTTCCAGGTTGTCGCTCATTGTTGTTGTCCTTTGAGGCCGAGCTTACAAACCCGGTGCCAGGCCGCCTGCAACGGGGAGGGCGACTCCGTGAACATAACTGGCTGCGGGGCTGGCGAGGAACACAACGGCAGCCGCGATTTCCTCGGCTTCGGCCCAGCGCTCTTCTAATGGTACCTCCTCGGCTAACCGCTTCTCCGTGGTCGCCAGGTCCTCGCCCGCCCGCTGAAAAAAGCGTATTTCACTACGTCCCATGTCCGTGAGCACCATGCCGGGGCAGACTGCATTGACACGTATACCGTCGGGACCTAACTCGGTCGCCAGGCATTTGGTCAGGCCCACGACGGCAAATTTAGAGGCCGTATAAGCGGCCATCCCGGCAATAGCACCGGTGCCCGCCAGGGAGGCGTTATTGATGATGCTTGCTCCCCTTCCGCTGGCGCGAAGAGCGGCTAGCGTGGCTTGCGTAAGATTGACGATACCCATGACATTCACGTCCCAAGAACGTTGCCAAGCCGCTTGCGAGATGCTTTCGAAGGCGCCAGCACCACCGGCATACCCCGCATTGTTGACGACGATATCGATGCGCTGCCACTGCGCCACAACGGTCGCTACAGCGTCGCTTACTGCTTCGCGGTCTGTGACATCCATTGTGCAGGCCATTGGCGTCGCGCCTTGGGCCTCTAATTCCTCGCGGCGCTCTTGTAATGCTTGGGCACCTTGCTCCAAGTCCGTAATGACGACTTTGGCGCCGGCGGCTGCCAGCGCTCGAGCGCTGGCAAAGCCGATGCCCTCGGCGCTGGCGCAGCCCGTGATAATAGCGACTTTGCCGGAGAGGTCCTTCATTCGCCGGCGTCCTGGTTCTGGCAAAAACGGGCCAGCACGTTGCGCGTAATGGTCTCGGTAACCGGCTCACGCAGGCGCAGCCCGTTGACCCACTCACAGCTCGCAGCGTTGAATACCTGCCCTTTGCCACGCCTAAAGTGCACGATCATGCCCGAGCCATACTGTGTAGCCTCGCGATCAGCAGTTGTTGGATTTTCGCCGTGGAGCACTTCGGAGATGATTTGTAGGTCGCCATCGCCGGCGTACAGGTATCCCCCGGGATTGTCGTGGTCCTCTTCAAAGGTGGCGGCAAAGCCCATGGCCAAGATTTCCATGCCGGCGGGGGCACCACTGTCTTTGGTTGGTACGGGTAGCCCGTTCTCGAAGCTGTAGTCGATGCCATCGACTTCATACCCGAAGATCGTCGCACTGTTGCCGAAGATGTCACCGTAGTACACATCGGTGTTTTTGAAGGCCCAGTGTTGAGGCCGGAAGACCTGAAACCCGCCCGCATTGTTGGGGCTGGCACCGCCGAGCTTTGCATAGACACCCCGGGCGCCGCTGAGGCCAAAGGTCTCAGCAGCGGGCCGTTCGATGCAGGGCAAATCCCAGCACCCTGAGACTCGTTTGGGGTTGGTCTCCAACAGTGGGTCGGTGTAGAGCGCAGGGCGAGCGGCGGTGGCTGGATGCTTGTAACAAACTTGTGTCAGGCCATCGTTTTCCAGGCGTACCTGCCAAAAGAAATTCGCGCCAAAGCGCGCCACGTTGCCGCCTCCATCGACGTAGTTGTCGATGGCATCGCGCATTTCGCCGCTCCAATACTCGTCGTGACCGACAATGACCAAGGCTGGATAGTTGGCTAATAATTCAGGGTGAAACTGCAAATCGTGCTGACAGATCATGTCCAGCGCTATTCCGTTGTTCTCTGCCCAGGTGGCGAAGTGGCGTTCGTAAGAGGCCCAGCCCGCTGCGGCGTAGTACTTGGCAAAACCATTGGCGAAAGCGAATTCCAGGTTGGGGTAGCGCGGCGCGCTGCCGATACGTTGGGTGCCGTTCACGGGAATGCGCGGAGCACCCTCGGGAAGCCAGACTTGGCCTCGCTCCCAAGGGCGATGGATATGCAACTGCGGGCTAAAGCAGTTGTCGTCGATGCCGTTGTGCAAGCCCTCGTAGGAGTTGGCGCCGCCCCAGCAGTTATAGGCGATCCAGGTGCTGGTGCAGCACACCATCAGTAGCGGTGCCGTGGGTTCCGACGCTGGTCTCACAATAAAAAGGTGATGTTGATCCAGCGTTTCACCGCCCTCTAAGGCGATGGTGCTGACGACGAGATAAGCGCCGGAGCTCAGGTTCTCCGGTAGGGTCCAGCGATAGGCGCTGGGCCAATCGCAACCGCGAGCGTAGCTATCCTCAGCTGTTGCATGGCGCTGTCCTGGAATCGTTGCACAATGGACTTTCTGCGGTGGGTTCGTGTCGTGATAGATGCGCAGATCAATCTTCGCGGCGCTAGTGCTGCAGTGGAACGAGACGGTATCACCCGGCGCGTAAGATATCTGATCCGTGTAGCACCAGACTTCGGCTTCGTCGGGATTTTCGCTGGCCGCTTCAAAAAAGTTGAAGTGTGTGGCGCGAAAGCCCTGCCGCCGTCGTTCGTTCCACTGCCCTCTCATGATCTCTCCCTGATGCACTGGCCCCTGGGTGTTAGCCAACGATGTGGTCGCTGTCCGGTTGTGTGCCCAAAATTCTTACGGTGGAAGGCTAACCCCTTGTGTCCGATGAAAATAGTCAATGCGAGCTTTGGGCGCCGAGCGTGGCCGCGGCGATATGCTCGACGGCCGCGTCGCTCAGCCCTCCTCGAAGGCCATCGTCCGCAGCTATGATCGCTGCGGTCACGCTATCCGCTGCCTTTGAGGCAAGAAACTGATAGACCCCGGCGACCTCATGGGGTTCGCGATGCTGACCGTTTAGGGTGAGAGCGCGGATAAAGGAGGCAGCGCCAGACGAGCCACTCATTTCGCTCTCGACAAGACCGGGCAACACCGCGTTGACGCGTATGCCTTGGGGGGCGAGCTCCACGGCCCACGATTGCACAAGCGCATTCACCGCCGCTTTACTAGCCGAGTAGGCCGCCATTTCCGACTTAAACATTTGTGATGCTGGTGACGAGGAGAGAATAACACTGGCGCCGGCGCCCAAATGTTCGGCGGCAGCGCTCATAACGTTGACGCAACCGAGGATATTCACATCCAGGGTTTTACGAAAGGCGTCGCGGTTCAGGGCGTCAATACGGCCGTGGGGCAGGTCGATACCGGCGTTGAGGATCAGTACATTAACGCCGCCGAGCGCGTGCAGTGCGGCCTTGAATGCGATGTCGACGCTCTGTTCATCGGTGACGTCCATGGAAAAAAAAGCCGCTCCGATAGAGGCGGCAATCTTGGTGCCATCGTCGCGGCGGCCAAAGACCGCCACTTGAGACCCCGCTTCCCCAAAATGCTTGGCCAAACCCAGACCGATTCCGGCTGTACCGCCAGTGATCATCACGCGTTTTCCGGCGACAGAAAACAAGCTGTCCATAGCGCTGTCAGCCATGAGCGTGCCTCTCTTTTCTTCCTTAGGCTTAAAAATTCAAGCTGAGCATCAGCATGACTCGGCGACCCAGGCCACGGTTCAACTGGGGGCCGGTACCTAGGCCAATGTCTTGGCGTACCAGACCAAAGTCTTCGTCAGCCAAGTTGTCACCACGCACGGCAATCTCCCATCCGCCGTCAACAGGTGCATAAGCAACGCGCGCGCTGAACAAACCGTAGGAGGGTTCCTCCAAGGCTGTGGAGTTATCCGGCGTGTTGAAGAATGCTGACTGATAGGTGTACAGGCCGTAGAGGGCAAGCTCGCCACTGCCCAGGGCGACGCGGTAGTCGAAGCTGGCACTAAAGGTGTTCTCTGGCGCGTAGATCAGATTGTTGCCTTCCAGGTCGGCGCGGCCGCCGTACTCTGTATCCACATGGGCATAGTTGGCGCGAAAAGTTAGATTCTCATTGGCCTGGTAGGTCAACTCCGCTTCGCCGCCGACAATGTCTGCTTCCGCAGCGTTGGTAATGATGATACCCGCGATGGTGGCGGTCTGAATCTGAATATCTTCATAATCGGATTGGAAGAGTGCCGCATTAAAGCGGAGGCGGCGATCTAACCACTCGGTTTTTGCGCCGACCTCGTAGGTCAAGTTTGTTTCGGGATCGAAGGGGGATAGCTGGTCGCCGAAAAAGTCGCCGTCGACGTCTGTCGCGGCGGGGTTAAAACCGCCAGCCTTGTAGCCCCGCGCAACACTGGCATACAGCATGACGTCGTCTTGCAGTTGGTAGTCCACAACCAGGCGTGGTGTGACTTCACTCCAATCTTCACTGTCGCAGATAGGGCCGTCGGTGTTGACGGCAACCAGGCCGACGCCCGCAGTGCCCTGGGAGCAAAAGTCTTTTTCGTCTTTGCTCCAGCGTGCACCCGCAGTTACCGCAAGCGCATCACTGAGGCGCCAGCGCACGTCGCCATAAAAACCCAGCGAGGTATTGTCGCCGCTCGGAAGGGTTTCATCGGCGAGCAAGAGATCGCCGGGATTTAGCACGGGTGCCAAATCTACGGTGTTGAGAATCTCGACGCGCTGGCTTTCCTTGAGATCTTCCGTGAAGTAGTTCACGCCGAGGAACCAATCCATGCGATCCGTCGAGCCGCTGAGGCGAAACTCTTGAGAGAAGGATTCACCCTCAACATAGGGCTGACGATAAGCCAGGGACAGGCCACCGGTCACGCCGCCAAGGCCCGCGTCGATAAGCGCATTGGCGTTGGAGGCATCGATATCCTGGTCGAAGCTGAATTCGGCGTCTCGGTAGTCGGTTATAGACGTCAGACTAAGCGATGGAGATAGGTCCCAGCGCATGGTGACATTGGCACCGAAGTTCTCAAGGGTTTCCTTTGCAGCGGTAGTGTTCTCTACGCGGTCGGGAAATTCCACGCCCGGGGCGTTCGCCGACAGGGCCGGGTTGTAAAGCAGGTTGGCATTGGATTCCTGATCGCCGTAGTTGATGCGGGCAATCAGATTGAAGCTGTCACTGGGGTCGAAAGCGGCAGACAGGCGTAAGCTGTCGCCGTCGCGGTACAGGTTGTTGCCGGTGACGATGTTCTTCCATAAACCATCAAAGCGATCACCCAAATAGGCCAAACGCAGAGCTACCGTATCGCTCACTGCGAGGTTGCCTGTGACTTCATAGCGGCGTTGCCCCTCGTCGCCGATACCCAAGCCCAGGTGTAGGGAGGTTTCTGCTTTCGGCGCCTGACTGCGCATGGAGATAGCACCCGCTGCAGCGTTGCGGCCAAATAAGGTCCCTTGGGGGCCTTTCAGGGCTTCCACTGCCTGGAGATCGAAGAGCACACCGGTGGCGTGAATATTACGGCCGATGTAACCCTCGTCGAGATAAACGGCAACGCTGGGTTCAGACCCGATAGAGAAGTCTGTTGTCGATACACCGCGTATGGCCCAGAAAGAGGTGGCGATGCCCGAGGTAGTGCCGGTAACGCCTGGTAACAGAGGAATTGCCTGATCGATAGTGATGATGCCGGCATCGCGAATCGTACTCTCCGTGAGCGTAGCGATAGCGATGGGCACATCTTGTGCGTTCTGGTCGCGCTTCTGCGCGGTGACAACGACCTCCTCCAATTGTGCCTGCACGGAGGTGGAGAGAACTGCGCTTGCCAGGGCAATACCTGAAGCGATGGCGCGCTTGCAGGTGCGAAGGGATGACGTGCTGGGTGAAAAGCGAACCTGGGCCATTGGATGAAACCTCTTTGTTTCTTCGATATGTCGTTGACGGTGGACTGTCTACCAGCGTTGTGTTTGTTGCATTAGCCGACGAGGCCAAGCCCATATCCTCGCCGGCCAATCTGTTGGCGGTATGCTGTCCCTGTCGGACATTTTGTGGCCGCTATCTTGTCCCTTTGGGCCAATGCATCGTCCGTTGACGATAATCGCCATTGAGCAACCCTTGTCTAGACTTCCTGTCTCATAACAGCAGAAAACGCAGGTCAGGCAGCTTTGTTTGCAGTGGAAGACAAGAGAATTCTTATTACCGGTGGCACCCAGGGCATCGGCCTGGCGCTGGCGACGAGCTTGGCAGAGCAGGGAGCCGAGGTGATAGCAGTAGCGCGTAGGCCTCGACCAGAGCTTACACAGTTTGAGTCGTTCAGCTGCGATCAGGGCGATGAAGATGCGGTGGCGCAGTTGTTCTCTTCCCTCCGTAAGAGCCACGGAAGTTTGGACGGATTGGTGATCAACGCGGGTGTTCTTCCTCAGGATGGCCCCCTCCTGGAAGCTGACAGCAGTGATTTCGAGGCCGCCTGGCGTATCAATACCTTGGGTGTGTTGCATATGCTCAAGCACGGGGCAGCACTGTTGCGCGATGGCGCTGCCGTTGTCGTGACGGCCACGCCTGCCTCCCAGTATGTGTTTCCTGCCTATGCCACCTACGGCGCTTCGAAGTCCGCCCTGGAACTGCTGGTTCGCCACGCGGCTGTGGAGCTGGGAGCGCGCGGTGTGCGCGTGAACGCCGTAAAGCCCGGCACCATATTGACCGACATGCAGCCCGATAACGATGCCGAGGCACGTATGTGTCGGCACACCACCTGTCTTCAAAGACCGGGGCGAGTCGCGGAGGTGCTCGGTACCTTTCAATTTTTGTTAAGCGACGCCAGCATCTACGTCACCGCCAGTACGGTGACGGTAGATGGTGGGTGGTTGGGTGGGGTAACCCCCGGCCTTGTCGATGCACTCGTGGAGTCCAACGCATGAATGAGACAGTAATCAAGTCCCTGGACAAAGTGGCAGGAAAAGCGCACTACGAGCGCGCCTGCCAAGTAATCCCCGGTGGCATGATGAGTAACTTTCGTCGCGACGAAGGTTATGTGCCCACGTACTACGCTGGCGGTGACGGTGCATGGCTTACTGATATCGACGGGAATCAGTATCTGGATTACTCCCTGGGCTACGGTCCTTCCGTGCTGGGGCACAACCCACCGGCGGTCACGCGGGCCCTGATCGATCAACTTAAGCGCTTTAGTTCCTGCGAAAGCACTGTCGTGCAAACGGAGGCTGCGGAGCGCTTGGCGGCTCACGTAGCCTGTGCCGAACTCGTGCGTTTCGCCTGCAGTGGCACGGAAGCGGTGTATAACGTCTGCCGCATCGCTCGCGCCCACACGGGGCGAGGCAAGATTGTCCGCTTCAATGGTCACTACGATGGCGGTCTCGACGAGCTGCTGGGTGGCGTGGTGGCGGACCAGGCGTATCCCGTGCCTCACCAGGGCGAGCGGGAAGACGATTTCTTCTCCCAGCTCGCCAATACGCAGGGGCGTGCGCCTCACGCCCTCAGTGATGTGTTTCTCATTGAGTGGAATGATCTCGACGCGCTAGAGACACTGTTTAGCGCCCATGGCGATGAGATTGCCGGAGTGCTTATGGAGCCGGTGATGGTGAATGTCTCCGGATGTCTGCCCATGCCCGGTTATCTCGAGGGCGTGCGCGAACTCTGTAACCGCTATGGTGCCGTACTAATTTTCGATGAGGTCATCACGGGATTCCGCATGGGTCTGGGCGGCGCGCAGGGCCATTTTGGTGTCACACCGGATCTGGCAACCTTTGGAAAAGCCCTCGGCGCTGGGTTCCCCGTCGCTGCGTTCTGTGGGCGCCGGGAGGTCATGGATGTCGTGACAAGAACCGAGGTTATCGCTGGCGGCACCTACAACGGTCATCCCCTGGCCATGGCTGCGGTCTGTGCAACGATCGACGAACTGGCCAAGGACGACGGGGCTGCTATGGCACATCTTCAGGCGATGGGGACGCTGTTAGGCGAGGGCTTGAACAGGCTTTTCGCGCAGTACGAACCCCATTTGAGGGTGCAGGGCTTTCCCGGCGCCTGGACTTTGGCTTATGAGCCCGAGGGTAAGGCTATTGTGCGTCATGCGCAGGCATTGGGGGTAGATTCCCATCTGCCCATTGGTGCTTTTGTGGGGGGGATGCAAGGCCGAGGCATCGTTATGCAAACGCGCATGTGCACCTCCGTAGCGCACAACGCAGAGGACGTAGCCCATGCACTGGCGATGGCGGAAGATACGCTGCGTGAGATGACGGGAGCTTAAGGCACAGCTGGCGCGGGCCCCAGGCCTGTAGTGCAACAAGTGAGAGCGAGCATGGTTTTTTTTGATCTACGGGGAAAACGCGCCCTGGTTACCGGTGGTACCAGTGGCATTGGTCTCGCCGTGGCACGGCGCTTTGCCGCTGCCGGTGCCCAGGTCACCATTGTGGGGCGTCGGATGCAGGGGCAGGCCTTGGCTGAACAAGAGCACTTTCACTTTGAACGCGCTGATGTTACCGATGAAAATGCGGTGAAGGCACTGTTCACCGTGGATGAGGCTGGGCGCTATGACGTCGTGGTCCTCAATGCCGGTGTGGGCGATGTTTTTCCCAGTCTGGCGGAAACACCGCTGGCGGGTTTTCAAGCGCTGTTGGCGAGCAATATCACGAGTACCTATCTGGGTATGCGCTTTGCGCCGGCGGCGATGGTCGACGGTGCCTCTCTCATCTGTACGTCGTCCGCCATCGCGGGTCATACGCTTCCCGGCTTGGCTGCCTATGGCGTGAGCAAAGATGGTGTGAATGCCCTGGTGCGCTCGGCGGCAATGGAGTTGGGGCCGCGCGCAATCCGCGTCAACGCGATCTGCCCCGGAGGGGTCGCCTCGGAAATGGTGGCCTACGATGCGGAGGCGGATCGCCAGCTTGGTCGCCAAACCGCGCTGGGTCGAGCTTACATGAGCGAGGAAGAGCTGGTTGGCGCCTATCATTGGCTGGCCGCTGACGAGAGTCGTTTCGTGACCGGTCAGGCCTTACGTGTCGATGGCGGTTTCGCCTTGGGTTATCGGGAGGAGGATCATGAATGAGGCGCTTCCCAGCACCATGACTGCGGCGGTTTACCAGAACCGGGGTGAACCTCTGACCTTGGAGCAGCGACCCGTGCCGAAACCCGGACCTCATCAGCTACTGGTGCGCGTTCGCGCCGTGGGGATATGCGGCAGCGATATTCATGCATCCGATGCCGACTGGACGCCAACGGGCATCATCATGGGTCATGAGTTTGCCGGTGAGGTCGTGGCACTGGGACCTGACGTGAAAGGCTGGACCATCGGGGATCGGGTGCTGCCCATGCCCACACTGTCTTGTGGCACTTGTCCCGCTTGCCTTGCCGAGGATTTTCCGCGCTGCACGGCGCAGCAAACGCTGGATTACAACCCTGCCTACGGCGGTGCGTACGCCGAGTACACGGTGGTCGGCGCACACGATAGCCTGCCCCTGCCAAAGGCCGTGGATTTTGACGCCGCAGCGGCGGTCGAGCCCTTGGCCGTGGGCTATGATGCCGTGCGTCGCGCACAGTTACGTCCTGATGACCGGGCTCTGATCATTGGCGCAGGCCCTATCGGCTTGACCATCGCGCAATGGTGTCGCCATTTCGGTTTGGCGGATGTTGTGGTGTCAGAGCCCAATGCCGCGCGGCGCGCCTTGGTCGAGTCCCTTGGCGCTACTGCTACCATTGATCCTCACGAGGTCGACGATGTGGCCGGGGCGTTTACGGAATCAGCTGGTGCACCAGCGAGTCTCATATTTGAAGCTGTGGGGGCTCCCGGCATGATCCAGCACTGCGTTGCCATGGCGGCCGATGCATCGCGCATCGTGGTGGTGGGTGTATGCATGGCGACGGATAGTTTTGAACCCATGATGGCGATTCAAAAACGCCTCCAGCTTCAATTCACCCTTGGCTATAGCCTCGATGACTACCGCCTCATCTTGCGCCTCCTGGGGCAGGGACGGATTCAGGCTCTGCCGTTAGTGTCTCACCGCATTGATCTGAGTCAGCTTCCCGAGCGTTTTGAAGCGCTGCGAAAGCCGGGCGATGAGATCAAAGTGATCGTTAATCCCTGATCCAGGTCTCATATTTCTGGCCTGCGCTGACGGCAAGTCGGCCCACTATGCCATAGAGCGGTTCTGAAAGAGCCCGGACAATCATCGCTACGCTGGCCCTGACTTGTCGATCAGGGCTCTGGGGAGATGGTGACAATGAGCAAGATAGAAACGCTTCACCCGCAGATTTTTGATCAGCCTGATGTGCGGCGTGTATTGAATAAGGATGGTGAGTTCCTGGGGGAGGGAACGGAGCTGAGCGGCGATACGCTCGTAGCGCTTTTCGAGGCCATGCTGACGGGGCGTGTTTTCAATGAAGAGGCCCAGCGCTTTCAGCGTATTGGTCGCATTCCCGGCTACTACTCTTGTGCCGGTCAAGAGGCTCAGGCCGCCATCGCTTTTGCCCTGGAACCGCAAGACTGGGTTTTTAGCGCCTACCGAGAGCAGGCGCTGCGTTTGGCGCGGGGCGTAACGGTCCAGGAAGAGCTCGCCTACTTCGCAGGTAAGCCACACGGCGGTTGGAATCCCCGGGAACGACGCATCACCCCGGTGAACGCGACGATCGGAACGCATCTCCCTCACGCCACGGGTTATGGCTACGCCAGCCGCATGCTGGGCCGCGACGAAGTGGCCCTGGCTGTCTTTGGCGATGGCGCTACTTCGGAAGTAGATTTCCACGCGGCCTTGAACTGCGCCGGGGTGTGGAAGACACCCACGGTATTTTTCTGCCAGAACAATCTGTATGCGCAGTCCACACCCTTCGCGCAACAAACGGCTGCGGAGACACTGGCCCAGCGCGCCGCTGCCTACGGCATGGTGGGCGTGCGGGTAGACGGTATGGATGTATTGGCGGTTCACGACGTTGTGCAGGACGCCGTAGCGCGTGCCAGGCAGGATGGTATGGCAACGCTGATCGAAGCCATCTGCTACCGCTATGAATCCCATTCCAGCTACGACGGGGCTCCCGTGTATCGCACCCGTGAGGAAGAGGAAATTTGGCGGGAATACGATCCGCTCTTGCGTGTGGAACGCCTGTTAAAAGCGCGCGATCTTTATGATGAGGATCGCGCTACGGAACTTGGCGAAACACTGAAGGCTGCGATGGCCGAGGCTCTGGATGCCCTCGATGCACTCGCGATGCCCAGTCGTGCTTCCCTGTACCGTTCGGCCCAGCAGAGCGTGCCTCAGCGCCTCGAGGAGCAGTATGTTGAAGCGGCGCAACTCGCCGGGGAATCGGTGGAAGCCATTGCAACGCCACCAGTATCCGTTGTCGCGCCACCGGCAGACGGTGAGCGCGCAGCGATGACAATGGTTCAGGCCCTCAATGCCGCCTTGAATGATGCCATGGCCGCGCGTCCGGAGACCGTGATCCTCGGCGAAGATGTGGGCCGCGAAGGTGGAATCTTTCGGGTTACAGAGGGGCTTTACGAGCGCCATGGTGCCGAGCGCGTCCTCGATACACCCCTGTGTGAGCTGGGCATAATCGGCAGCGCGGTCGGCATGGCTATCGGCGGCGCGCGGCCCGTTTGCGAAATCGAGTTCGCCGGTTTCGGCTTTACCGCGTTTGATCAAACCCTGTTTCACGTTGCGCGCTACTTCTGGCGGAGCAACGGCGCCTTTACCATGCCGTTAGTCATCCGGATGCCTGCCGGGGGTAACCACGGGGGCCTGGAAGGGCATTCCGACTCCCCCGAGGCATTCTATGCCCATATTCCCGGTCTCACGGTGGTTTATCCCTCCAACGCATACGATGCCAAGGGTTTGTTGGCGGCTGCTTTGGAAAGCGATGAACCCGTGGTGTTCTTCGAGCCCATCGCCCAGTACTTCAAAAAGGCGAAAGCGATTCCCGTTGATCACTACACGATAGAAATCGGCCGCGCCGCCGTCGTGAAAGAAGGAGCGGATGTGACCGTGGTGACTTACGGCAATCCAGTCCACAGCTGTATAGCGGTTGCCCAAGCCATGGAAGGCGAGGGAGTCAGTCTTGAAGTGATTGACCTGCGGACGCTGAAGCCCTGGGATGAAGAGCAGGTGTTGGCCAGCGTGCGCAAAACAGGGCGTTTGGTTGTGGTCCACGAAGCGGTGCGCAGTGGTGGATTGGGCGCGGAGATCGTGGCTACCGTCGCCGAGAAAGCTGCCGACTGGTTGGAGACGCCGCCAAAGCGGGTCACTCACGCCGATCGAGTCTGGGATGTTGCCTTGCTAGAACCTTTCTCTGTGATTACGGAAGCGGCCATTGCGACGGCGGTACGCGAGGTGTTGCAGCCATGACGGATTCGCAGCAAATCCCCCGCAACGATAAAGCGGTGAATGTAAACACCCGGGCGCCGCTCGAGCGTTCGCTCCGCGGGTCGTTTCAAGTTCGGGCGACAACGTTAAGGCCAAGCATGGATGATATCGGACAGGGGGGCAGGGTTTATGGCTGTTAGAGATTTCCTCCTTCCCGATATGGGGTCGGGGTCTCAGGAAGCTACCGTTGCCAATTGGTTGGTCGCTGTGGGTGATACGGTGACTGACGCGGATATCCTGTGTGAAATCGAAACAGAGAAGTCCGTTATCGAAGTGCCGGTACCTTTCGCCGGAACCATTGTGAGTTTGGCTTGTGCGGCGGGTGAAGCGGTTCTCGTGGGTGAGGTGTTGGCACAGATTGATAGCGCCGCGGGCGGGACGTCGCCTGCCGCTGCACTGTCTCAGCCTGGTAGCGCGCAGGGTGATGGCGTGCAGAGTAGCGACGCGCTACCAGTTCCCTCTCAAACCGCATCAGCGCCCACTGCCGTAGCGGCGGGGGTAATTCAGGCAGCCGCCGTTGCCGAAGAGCGCGCACGCGCTATGCCTTCTGCCCGCCGTCTGGCGCGAGAACGCGGTGTGGATCTACGCGCCGTCAATGGTACCGGTCGTGGGGGCCGCGTGACGAAGGCCGACATCCTTCAACTTGCCGCGTCGGCGCACTCATCGGCAGTCGCATCGACACCTGCGTCAACACCGACACTGGTCGCCGCAGCGCCATCGCTGCCCGTGCCCGAGGGGGAAGTGGAAAGCCTGGGAACGATGCGGCGCGCTATCGCCGATCATATGAGCCGCTCCTGGCGGGAGATTCCCCATGTCTTCGCCGAGCTTGAAGTGCCCGCGCAAAAGCTCCTCGAGCTCAAAAAGGCGCTGGAGCAGGCATGGGGCGAGAAACTGCCCATCGAAGTATTTTTGGTGCGAGCGGCGTTGGCGGCGCTGCGTAAGTTTCCAAACTTCAATGCGACGCTCCGTGGCCACGAGCTGACCCGTCACGGCCACTGGCATCTCGGCACGGCCACGGCCACGCCCGAAGGTCTCATGGTGCCGGTGATACATCATGCCGATCGCCTGACACCTCGCGCGCTGGCCGCCAAGGTTCGCGACAACGCAGAGAGAGCCGCAGGACGCCGCTTGGGGCCTGCAGAGCTCAGCGGCGCCACCTTTACCGTCAATAACATTGGCGCCCTGGGTCAGAGCAAAGGGACCTCCATCATTCCCCACGGCACCATGGCGATCCTGTCGGCAGGACGCGCTAGTGAACGTCCCGCGGTTGTTGAGGGTGAACTGGTGGCGGCCAGGATGCTGACCTTGACCCTGTCCTTCGATCATCGCGTTATCGACGGAGCCGAGGGCGCAGCTTTCCTACAGCATGTGGGGACTTCCCTGGCTTCTCCCCTGGCCTTGGTCGTCGACTAGAGAACTACTATCACAACGTAGGCAGCAACGCTCGCTGCAAAGTCACAAAACAGTCATATACCTGCTTTAACTCCGGGAGCCATTAACAATGAACCATGCAGACACAGCCGCAGTGACGGCTGGCACCGACGATACCGCCCGCAGCCCAGATTCTTTCGAGTTGCGTCGCCGCAATGACGAAGGCGGCACGGCGCCTCTGAGCCATTGGACCGTGGCCAATGAGACGGACACGCTCACGGATGTTCTATTGGGGCCTGCCGACAATCTACAACATATGGCGACTAGCTCTTTGTCGCGAAAGCACTTGCGGGAAAACCCTGCGGATATCATCGCTGCTCAACAACAGCATCGCGAGCTGGTAGATGTTTATCGCCACTTCGATGTTCGGGTGCACATGATAGAACCGGATCCGGCTTTGCCGATGCAGGTATATTCTCGGGATTCCAGTGCTATGACGCCCTTTGGGCCGATTATCACGGCGATGGCTCAGTGGTGGCGACGCGGTGAGAACTACGCTGCCATTCGCTGCTACGAGAAGCTGGGAATCCCCATCTATGACATGGTAACAGCCGGTGCCCTTGAAGGCGGTGATTTCAATGTCGTCGAAGAAAACTGCCTGCTCCTCGGCGTCGGCGAGGCGCGAACACAGCTGCGAGCGGCGCAGCAGGTACAAGGCTGGTTAGAACAGGAAGGCTGGGAAGTGCGCATCGCCCAGTTCGATGAGTTCTATGTGCACATCGACTTGATGGTAGTGCCCATCGCCGAAAAGCTCACCGCTGTCTGTGAAACCTGTACCGATCCCGCCATCGTCAATTGGCTTCGCGACAAAGGTCACGAAATCATTGATGTGCCCTTCCGCGATACCATGACCCTCGGATGTAATGTGATGGCCTTGGGCCAAGATCGGGTGATCGCACCGCGCTCATCGACGGTATTGGTACAGGCACTCAAAGCACGCGGGTTTGAGGTGGCTGAGGTAGATACCAGTGAAATCTCTAAATGTGGCGGTGGAGTTCACTGCATGGCCCAAGCGCTGCGCCGGGTTGCCGCTTAGCGAGCGAGGGCCCAGGCGCTGTGGAGGAGCACGTTGGCCCCGCGGGCCAGTTGCTCCGCCGACGCGTATTCCGCGGGGTTGTGGCTCATGCCCCCCCGGCAGGGAGTGAAAATCATCGCCGTAGGACAAACCCGCGACAGGTATACCGCATCATGACCAGCACCAGAGACCATAGACCGGTGTTGATAGTCGCATTGCACCGTCGCATCACGCACCGCATCGATACAACGCGCGTCGAAGGCCACCGGTGGGGAATACCAAATTTCCTCCACTGTCGCCGAGCATATCTTTACGGCCTCTATAAGGGCACGAGCCTGCTCGTCCATGCGCGCCAGGGAGTCACTGTTCGGGTGGCGTAGGTCCAAGGTGAAATGCACGCTACCCGGTACTGTATTGCGACTGCCGGGACGGGCGCTGATGTCTCCGATCGTAATGCGTGCATCGTCGTCCCAGCTGTCGACCAGCTCGTACAGGCTTGAGATGAGTGCCGCGCTGCTGCGCACGGGATCGCGCCGCCCGCTCATGGGGAAAGGGCCCGCGTGGTTCTCTACCCCGGAGACGGTGACGTCGTACCAGCGAATGCCTTGCACGCCGGTGACAATACCGATTTCTAAATCCTCCTTTTCCAGGATAGGTCCCTGCTCGATATGCGCTTCGAGAAATGCGCCTAACTCGTGGTTCGCCGGAAGTGTGCTTTCTTCGTAGCCAAGGCGTTGAAGCTCCTGCGCGATGGTGACACCTCGGTTATCTTGTCTTGCGATGGCGTAACCTTCGTCAAAAACACCGGCGAAGTATCCCGAACCCAACATAGCGGGAGAGAAGCGCGCACCCTCCTCGTTGGTCCACACGGCGATTTCCAGGGGGGCGGCCGTATCGGCTCCGTGCTCCGTGAGGGTTTCGATGACCTCCAGGGCGGCGATGACGCCGTACACGCCATCAAATTTTCCTCCGGTGGGCTGGCTATCCAAATGGGAGCCCATAACGATGGGGAGGCGTTGGGCATCGGTACCTTCGCGACGAAGAAATAAATTGCCGAGGCGATCGTGGCGAGCTTGCAGGCCCAAGGGCTTGCTCCATGCGATGAGCAACTGCCGACCTTCCTCGTCGAGGTCGCTGAGCGCGAGACGGCAGACGCCGCCCTGATCTGTAGCGCCCAACTCAGCCATGGCCATGAGTCGGGACCACAGGCGTTGCGTGTTGATGCGAATATCCATGGTGGCCTCCCTTGTGCTGAGCTTGGAGCCTAGGCCAATAGCAAGCGATGGCCCATGGCTGGGGGGGCCAGATTATGGGCCCAGAAGGCCCCGCAGCTCAGGGTTCAAACTCGGCAAGAGAGCGGCCATCGACACAGATACATTGGCCATAAGGGGTGGCGCAAGCCTCGCAGATGCCTACGCCGCACTTCGTGCGGCAATCCACTGCGCTGAAAATCTGGTCTTCGTCAACAAAGCCCCTGTGTACGTCGATGGTGGCTCGGACCATGGGCGCGGGGCCTCAGTTGTAGAACATGAGCTCCGTCCGCTGGACAACCCTGATCTTCGCCTGGCGCGGGTGGCCAGGGCCAATGGCTTTTTTCTACATGCTGGGGTGAGCTGTGAGGGCAATCAGAAAGGCAAGCGTGAGCGTCTGTGTCGGTACATTTCCCGCCCGGCCTTAGCAGTTTCCCGACTGTCGCTGAGTTCCACAGGCATCGACTCCGTGTTCCTCGAACACATTCTTTGCCAGATCCACTCTCACTCGAATAATGTTCCCGTTGGGCTCTTCCTCTTCTTATGGCTGCTTAATACGCCTGGGACTGCCCGCCGTCGATGGGGATCACAGCGCCGTTGATGAACACAGCCTCCTGCGATAGCAGGTAGGCGACCAGCGAAGCCACTTCTTCCGGCTCACCAAAGCGGCGCATCGGATTGACGCTGACAAACTCGCGTCCGACGTCCTCCCAGCCATCTTCGCCGCCAATCTGTATCAGTGAACCTTTGACCATGTTGGTCATGATCGCACCGGGAGCAATGGCATTAACACTGATGCCGTACTGACCGTATTCGATAGCGGCGTCTTTGGTCATGCCCGCCACGGCGTGTTTTGACGCACCATAACCGACCTGGTTGGGTACGGCGCGAATGCCACCCACGGATGAAGCATTCACGATGGCACCCGAGCCCTGTTTGACCATGTGGGGCAGGGTGTACTTCATACCCAGGAACACGCCGTTGAGGTTAATGCTGATAACGCGCTGGAACTCTTCGGTGCCATAGTCTGCGACAGGATTCTGTTTTCCCTCGACACCTGCGTTGTTATACAGGCCATCGATCCTGCCATGGCTCGCCACGGTCTGGTCTACATAGCGCTTGACATCATCTTCTTTCGAGACATCTGCCACGATCAGAGTCGTGTTGGTGGCCGGTTCTGCCGCGAGGACTTCTGCGCGGGTTTCTTCCAGCGCGGCCTGGGATACATCGACCAGCGACAGTGCTGCGCCCTCGCTGGCGAGGCGCACGGCGACGGCCCGACCCAGGCCGGAGCCGGCACCGGTAATGATGATGGTTTTGTTGTCGAATCGTTGGGACATGTTGTTTTTCTCGTTAGTGGATTGACTTCAATTTTGCTTCCGGCCCGCGTCTGAGGCGGGGGAGCCCCTTGTTCATTTCTTCGATCTGACAGGCGGAGGTATTCGCTTACGCCCCCGTTTGGGGCCGCTTGCCGGCGCAGATGACGTCGGTCACGACCTCGGTGTCAAGGTACTCGGTCAGACGCCGAATACGACCATCGCAAATACGAAAGACGAAGTGATAGTCCTGTTCGTAATAAACGCCGGATACATGCGTTCCCGTAGCGGTCGCCTCGACGCAAACCCGATCTTCTTCTGCCGTCATGGAGTGAATCTGCATGTTGAGACCTTTCGGAAAAACATCGAGCACGCTGTGCACAAACGCTTTCACCTGCTCAGGCCCGTAGGTGCCGGAGATGAGCGTGTGTCCCATGGTCGTGATGTGTATGTCTTCAGCGTAAAGGCGTAAGAGCGCCCCGGTGTCGTTGGCTGACAGGGCCGCGGCCCAGGCGTTGACCAGTTTCTTGTTGGCGGCGATGGACGACGGTGTTTTTGTTGTATTCAATGTGGGAAGTGTCCGGCAATCGGTGGGAAGGATTGGCCAATCGCTTCTCTAGTCAGCGCTGGCAACCTGAATCATCAGGCGGCCTCGGTTGCCACCGGTAAACAGTTCGTTGAACACCTCGGGAATCCGTTCAAAGTCGTCGCGAACATCGACCCGGGCGTTGAGCTTACCCTCGTCCAGCCACTGCGCGATCTGCGCATAGGCCTGTTCACACTCGGGGGAGCCAAAATAATCGCTGACGAGAAAACCCGTGATGCTCGCGGTATTTGCGACCAGGTTCCACATGTTCTCGGGACCCGGCGATGCGCCGGTCGCGTTGTACTGCGAGATCATGCCGCACACAGCGATGCGGGCACCCTTCGCCAGGTGATCCATCGCGGCCTGCAGGGTCTCACCGCCCACGTTGTCAAAGAAGACATCAAGGCCCTCAGGAAACGCTTTGCCGATTGCCGCCGACAAATCGCTGCAATCCTTGTAGTCAATCGCCTCGTCGCAACCGAATAACTCGACGAGTTCAGCGCATTTTTCCTGCCCACCGGCAATGCCGACGACTTTGGATGCACCTTTGAGTTTGGCGTACTGACACACCAATGAGCCACAGCTGCCGTGGGCACCGCTGACGAGCACGGCATCACCGGCTTTCATCCTGGCGATCTCCATCAGTCCATACCAGGCGGTGCCTCCGCTGGTTCCAAGCGCGTGCAGGTACATGGGGATGGGGTGCCCGGAGGAGATATCCATTGGCGCGAGTACACCGAGTTCACCCGCGCGGGTCACGGACATCTGTTCCGCGGGAACCACCATGTAGCGCGCCCAGTTGCCCACACCGGCGACGATCGTTCCCACCTCAACATCGGGGTTTTTCGTCTCGAGTACTTCACCGACGGTGACGCCCATCACGGGCTTGTCCAGCGGCAGGGGATCGACGTAGCCACCATCGCCCATCCAGCCGCGCGTGGCCGGGTCCATGGCGAGGTAGCGTACCTTTACCAGGGTTTCTCCGTCCTGAAGCGGGGGTACGTCGGATTCGCGGTATTCAAAGTCGGTGTTTTTTACCAACCCCTGGGGGCGGGACTTCAGTATCCATTCGTGGTTTTTAAGGCTCATCGAATTATCCTCGGCGGTACTGGGATTGGCGTATTCCTGCAAGGGCAGCCATCCTAACGTCGCCACAGCGCACAAAACAATCAAATTCGACTTTTTTACTTCAGCGGGTCGAACCCGTTGGCGATCAGTTCAGCAAGCGAAGCGGGTGCATGCCATTTACCATGCCCATGAATGGCGGGTAGATGTTGTAGCCCACCAGAGACTGCAGCTCCGGGCTCGTGGCGCGTACGCGATCCTTCGACAGTTCCAGCAGGTAGTTCTCCTGCTGGCGAACATACGCCTCGCAGTACTGGTGCGTGATGCCGAAGCGTGCTGCGCGGTCGGTGTTCTCGCCGCCGCCGTGCCAGGTGGTGCCAAGAAAGAAGACGACGGAGCCGGCGGGCATCACGGCGGGGACGGCTTCGTTACGCAGACCGGTGCGCTCATCATCCCAGCGCTGGCTTTCGGGGATCACGACCGTGGCGCCGTTGTCTGCGGTGAAATCGTCTATCGCCCACACCGTGGCCGCGCCCAGGGCTTGCCTTGGACGAGGCAAGCGATAAAAGCTGTCGTCAAAATGCAGCGCCTGGGGCGCTTCGCCGGGCTGAATGTTGATGATCTGACTTTGCGAGAGCAGGTAGCCGGGCATGAAGAGCTTGTCCAGCAACCCGAGAATGCGGGGATGCGTGGCCAGGTCGTCGGTGATCCTGGTTTTGCTCAGTACGTAGTATACCCGCTGGGTTTTGTGTCCCTCGAAGGGGTTTCGGCCGGTTTTATTCAGTAATTGAAGCCCCTCGGCCTTGATGGTCTCGCACTGCTCTCGCGAGAGCAGTCCCTCGATAATCACGTAGCCGTCGCGCATGAGCACCTCATGGTCGGCATCAATCTGCGCGCTGCTTCGCTCGGGCCCGGGTTTGAGCTGAGGAAAGGTTCCGGCGTGGTCCTCGGTACGGTAACGTTTCTCGTCAAAGTCGCTCATGTTTCTGCTGCCTCGATCACGAGGAGCGTTGTACCGGCCGCCACCTGGTCCCCTCCGGCGGCATGAATCTCGGTAACGGTGCCCGATATGCCCGCGGTCAGCTTATGTTCCATTTTCATGGCCTCCATAACCGCCAGTCCTTCACCTTCAGAAACCTGGTCGCCTACAGCCACGAGCACCGCCATAAGGTTGCCGTGCATGGGCGCGGTGACAATGCCGCTACCGGCGCCGTCCAGATCACTACCAGTGATAACCAGCTGGTTGGTGAACGTGGCACTCAGGCCATCCAGCTGCACCGTCACTTCGCCACGCTGCGCAACGCAGTAGGCGACGTTTCTCTGTAGGCCGTTGATTGCTATACGGGCCGATCCCGACTCATCATCATGCAGCCATGCCACTTCGTGTGATAGGTCGTCATGGTCCACGAGGTAGCACCCATCTGAGCGGCCTCGTACGTGAAAATCTGCGGATTCTTCGTGCAATTCATAGCGGATCGGTGTGGCCAATTGCAGGGCGCCGCTCCAGCCGCTCAGGGCGTGGAGCGGCGCAAGCATCTGCTGTTCCGAGGCATTGAGGTTGAAGCGATGCTGCAGGCAGGCGGCGATCACCGCGTGCTCGATTGAAGGTGGTGGGGCCCGGAATCCATCGGCAAACTGTTCCTGAATGAAGGCCGTGGTCGCGTCACCCGTCGCAAAGACGTGATTGCGAAGCACGGCAAGCAGGAATTCGCGATTGGTCTCGAAGCCAAGCAACACCGTGCGGTCCAGGGCATGG
Organism: Gammaproteobacteria bacterium; assembly: GCA_030433415.1. Taxonomy (GTDB): domain Bacteria; phylum Pseudomonadota; class Gammaproteobacteria; order Pseudomonadales; family Halieaceae; genus Congregibacter. Next base: position 25,308 of record JAUIMF010000001.1, read on the forward strand.
GCGAGGCGCCGCCGCGCGACCTCGCGGTCCGGGCCCCAGGCAATGATTTTGGCGACCATCGGATCGTAAAAGGGGGGAACTTCCTGACCGGTCCGCAGGCCGTGATCCACACGAAGCCCTTCGCCCGTCGGTGGAAGCCAGAGTCTCGCGGTACCCGAAGCGGGCAGAAAATCCGCCTGAGAGTCCTCGGCATAGAGCCGAACTTCTATCGCGTGGCCTGAGAGGTTCACCTCATCCTGCGTCATCGGCAGGGGCTTGCCCTGGGCGATATCAAGCTGCAGGTCGACCAGATCCAGACCGGTCACGAGTTCCGTTACCGGGTGCTCCACCTGCAGGCGCGTATTCATCTCGAGAAAATAGAAATTGTTGTCGGCATCCAGCAGAAATTCCACGGTGCCGGCGCCCAGGTAGTCGATGCTTCGCGCGGCGTTGACCGCGGCATTGCCCATGGCCGCACGCAGCTCGGGCGTCATGACAGGGCAGGGGGCTTCCTCGACCACCTTCTGGTGGCGGCGCTGCACCGAGCAGTCCCGCTCACCAAGGTGAATAACGTTACCGAAGCGATCGCCGAAGACCTGCACCTCGACATGGCGTGGTTGGAGCACGGCTTTTTCGAGAATCAGCTCAGCTGATCCAAACGCGTTTTCGGCTTCGGAACGGGCCGATGCCAGCGCCTCGGGGAGTGCCTCGAGCTTGTCGACCAGACGCATGCCGCGCCCGCCGCCACCGGCGGCGGCCTTGACCATGATGGGAGCACCGATGTCGCGGGCCGCCGCAAGCAGGGTTTCGTCCGATTGGTCCCGATCCTGGTAGCCCGGAATACAGGGTACGCCGGCGGTGAGCATGCGACGTTTGGATTCCGCCTTGTTGCCCATGGCGTCTATCGCCTCGGCGCTCGGCCCGATGAATACCAGTCCGGCGGTACTGCAGGCCCGGGCGAAGTCAGCGTTTTCTGAAAGAAAGCCGTACCCCGGGTGAATCGCCTGGGCGCCGGTGCGTTGCGCCGCATCCAGAATGCGCTGGGGATCAAGATAGCTCTCTTTCACGGGGGCGGGACCGATGAGCACGGCCTCGTCGGCCATGCGCACGTGGGGAGCATCCGCATCGGCCTCGGAGAAAACCGCCACCGTACGGTAGCCCTGGTTGCGGGCGCTGCGGATCACACGGCAGGCGATCTCACCCCGGTTGGCCACCAGTACGCTGTCAAAGCGGCTGCTCATGCATTGTCCTCCGCCGCCCAGCTGGGCGGCCGTTTTTCGGCAAAGGCCTGCATGCCTTCGCGTCCCTCGTCGCCAAGCATTGCGTCGGCAAAGCGCTCGGCGGCAAATTGCACGATCTCATCACCGTGCAGTGTTTCGCTGGCGCTGATGATCTGCTTGGTCAGGGCGATGGCACCGGGTGCGCCGCGTCGCGCCTGGGCGAGAAGCTCGCGGCATTTCGTTTCAAGACCCTCGCTGTCCGGCACGAGAAAGTGCGCAAAGCCCAGGCGGTGGGCTTCGCGACCATCAAACCGTTGCGCCGTTAGCAGCAGGCGTCGCGCTTCGGAAGCGCCGATGCGCTTGATAACGACCGGTGTGATCTGGGCTGGGGGAATGCCCAGGGTTACTTCCGTAAGCGCATACTTCGCATCGGCGGTCGTCACCACCACATCGGCAATACATGACAGGCCCAGGCCGCCGGCCATGGCAATGCCTTCGATCAGAACGATGAATAGCTGCGGCAGTTGGTTGACGGCCTGGCACATGCGGCCAAAGCTGGCGTTGAACTCGACGATCGTTTGTCGCTCGGCGCCACCCTGAAATACGGTTTTGAACAGGCTCAGATCGCCGCCGGAGCAGAAGGCACCGCCTTTGCCACGCAGGATTACAAAGCGGATGCTCGTCTCGTCGGGCAGGGCTTCGAGTACGGAGGCCAGTTCACTGGCCATCTGGTCCGACAGGGCGTTTTTGACCTCGGGGCGATTGAACCAGATGGTCAGCAGGTCGCCTTCGCGCTCGAGAATGAGTTGAGAAACATTGGGTAACATTTGCGACTCCTGTTACATGCGACCGACGCCAAAACTGTTGGGGAAGGACTGCCGGTGTCGGGCTTCCCAACAGGTCTGCAGCGCCATGCCCAGGACCCGGCGGGAGTCCCTGGGATCGATGAGGCCATCGTCGAGCATGCGCCCCGAGGTGTACCAGGCGCTGGACTGGCGGTCGTAGTGTTCGATGACCCGAGCTTCCTGCGCCTGCAACTGCGCTTCATCCACCTCGACGCCCTTGCGCGCGGCGTTGTCACGAAAAACCTGTGACATGGTTTTTGCCGCCTGCTCACCGCCCATAACGCCGATCTGGATGTTGGGCCAGCTGAAGATAAAGTCTGGGTTGTAGCCCTGGCCGCACATACCGTAGTTACCCGCACCGAAGCTGGCGCCAATCATCAGGGTGAGGCGTGGAACCCGGGCGTTGGTTACGGCCTGAATCATTTTTGCGCCGTGCTTGATCATGCCCGCGCGCTCGTAGTCCGTACCGACCATGTAGCCGGTGATGTTCTGCAGAAAGAGCAGGGGAGTACCGGCCTGATCGCAGAGTTGAATGAATTGCGCGGCCTTGCTGGCGCCGTCGGGATCGATGGGGCCGTTGTTGCAGAGAATGCCGACGGGCATGCCGTAGATGCTCGCCTGCAGGCAGACCATGGACACGCCGTAGCCAGGCTTGAAGTCCGTGAAGCTTGAGGCATCGACGATACGGGCCACCACTTCGCGGGCATCATAGGGCTGGCGATAGTCCGTCGATACGATACCGAGCAGGTCCTCGGCGTCGTAAACCGGCTCTTCGAAGTTCCTCGGCGGTGGCGTGGGGCAGTGCCGGTTCAGGTCCAGGCGGCCGATCACATCGCGGCAGATCGACAGGGCATGAGCATCATCGTCCGCGAGGTACTCCACCAGCCCCGAGACGGTCGCGTGCATGGCCGAGCCACCCAGTGTGGCGGGCGAGGCCTCTTCGCCCGTGGCTGCCTTGAGCAGAGCAGGGCCCGCAAGGGCGGCCATGCCGTTGTCTTTGACCCCGATCACGTAGTCACTCATGCCCGGCATGTAGGCGCCGCCCGCTACAGACAATCCATGGAGTACTGCGATCGTCGGGATGCCCGCCGCGCTGAGGCGCGCGAGGCGCGCAAAGACGCCACCGGAATCCATCCACATTTCGACCTCGTACTTGAACAGATCGGCGCCGGCACTCTCTACCAGGTGCACAAATGGCAGCTTCTGCTCCAACGCCACGTCCATCGCGCGCATCCCTTTTTTGGCAGAGATCGTCGTCATGGCGCCGGCGTTGATTCCCGAGTCGTCGACCTGCACCAGGCAGCGGGTGCCGGCAATGAATCCCACGCCGGTGATGCTGCTGGCTCCAGCGATGGAGGTCTGGGGATCATCGTCCTCGACCAGATACCCGGCCATATTATTAAGCTCGAGGAACGGCGAGCCGGCGTCCAGAAGTCGGTTCAGACGCTCCCGGGGGAGCAGTTGGCCGCGTTTCTGAAAGCGGGGCAGGGCTTTGTTCGACAGGGCCGTCGCGCGATCGAGGCTGGCTCTCAGCTGATCCACCAGCACGATCATATTTTTACGATTGCGCGAAAAATCCTCGGAGGACGGGTTTACGCGACTCGTGAATGGGGTAGGGGTGTTCATGGGATTTCTCTCTGGGTCAGTCCGTGCTGCTCTGCCAGTGTGACCGGTATTTCCACCGTCTCGGTCAGCAGGAGTTGGGCGTAGCCTTTGCCCTGGGGGTCTGTTCTCAGGCTGGCGATACCGCCACCGCCGAGCACCTCATGCAGCAGAAAATTAAAGGCGTGGCAGCCCGGCAGATAGAAGCGTTCCACGGCAGCGCCAGGGGTCAAAAAGTGGGTGAAATACCGGCCCACGCGTTCGGGTGTGAGGTTCTCGCCAATGTAGGGAACAAAAACCGCATCGCGAGCGATGATGCCGATGTTCGCCTTGTTCCCTTTGTCGCCGCTGCGGCCCCATGCGAGCGCTTCGAGAGGCACCGCGACCCGTGGGTCCGAATCCTGCGCTGCGGGAGGTCGGTGCGGTTGCGTCTCGGGTATATGAGAAGCAGGCGCGTCGTGCATCACCGTGGTGTCGCCATCCACCGTTACCTTGATCGTGACCGCGTCTTTTGGGACCGTCATCGAAAACAGCCGTACCACGGGCGATGGCCTGGCCCGGGCGCCAGCAAACCCGCTGAGTCCGGGCGGCGCGCTGAGAGCCAGCCCCGTCATTTCTTTCAGGAACAGGCCGACCCCGGCTGGGCTGGGGTGTTTGACCGCGATTTTCACATCGACTTCGCGGGGCTCACCAATCTGTCGCGCGGCGCCAAAATGCGATTCCGCGCCAATAACTTCGATACTGGTTTCGCTGAGTGGCGGCAGTCCCGCCTGCGAGAGTAATGCGCTGGTTCGTGTGAAAACCGAGTCCGCAAAAGCGCGGGCCTTGGTTTCGGCCGCGCGGCCGTACATGGTCCAGATCTGGCCGGCGCGAAATCCGTCCGCCCAGGTGGTGCTCACCTTGTAGGATGCGGGGGCGCCATGACCGCGCGCGCCGCTGACGCGCACGCAGTCCTCGCCGACCTGCACGATTTCTACTTCGCTGAAGTCACAGGCAACGTCTGGCAACAGATAGGCCTGGGGATCGCCGATCTCGTAGAGCATCTGCTCGGCGATGGTACCGACGCTGACTACGCCACCGGTGCCTTCTGCTTTGGTGACCTCAAAACTTCCATCTGCGCTTACGCAGGCGATGGGATAGCCGGCGTTTGCCAGCGACGCGGCGATGGGTTCCCAATCCGTGAAGTTGCCGCCGGTAGCCTGGGTGCCACACTCGAGGATATGGCCGGCGAGGCTGCCCTGGGCGAGTCTGTCGTAGTCCTCGCAGGTCCAGCCAAAGCTGTGAATGCAGGCGCCGAGAGTAACGGCGGAATCCACACAGCGGCCGGTGATAACAATGTCAGCACCCGCATCCAGCGCCCGGGCAATGGGAAAGGCGCCGAGATAAGCATTGATGCTGGCGACGCTCGCGGGATCTGGGAACGCATCACCCGAGAACATTTCCACCGCGGAAGTGAACTCTGCGGCACGGGAGGTCAGGTCATCGCCCGTGACGACACCCACCTTAAGAGACAGCCCTGCTTCGGCGATCAGCGTCCGCAGCGCATCGGCGCAGGCCTCGGGATTGACGCCTCCAGCATTGGCGATGACCCTGACACCCTGTGCGGCGATGGCGGTGAGGTTGGGTTTTATTGCTGCGCTGACAAAGTCCGTGGCATACCCTTTACTGTCATCGGCGGTGCGCGCCCGTGCCATGATCGACAAGGTGATTTCTGCCAGGTAGTCGTAGACCAGAAAATCCAATCGGCCGGTGCCCAGTAGTTGCGGAGTGGCCAGGGCGGCATCACCCCAATAACCCGATGCGCCACCGATGACAATGGACTCTGCGTGCATGATGTTTCCCGTAGTCTTTGGGCCTGGCCGCCGACACACGGCGGATTGTTCCCGTTGCAGATGACGCCGAGTCTAGACTACCATTGAGTATTGCTCAATATTAATTGAGCTTAGCTTTTTGGGTTGGGCTTTGGAGCCTGGCCCTGGAGAACCCATGACCGAAATCGCCACAGAGAAGTCCCCATCACGGGCCGAGCTGCGAGAATCCGAGCTGCTGCGCTCTGCCATTGAACTGTTTGCCGAAGAGGGTTTTGGCAACGTTTCAACGCGCAAAATCGCCGCCCACGCGGGCGTATCTGAGGGGACCCTGTTCCACTACTTCGGGTCCAAGCAGGAGCTGATGGGTGCCATTCTCGGGCACATCTACCAGGAGCTGACCGATAACGCGACCCGGATCCTGCGCGAAGAACTCGACAGCCGTGCACGCCTGCAATTACTCGCGGAGAGTCACGTCAGCGTGCTGTCTCGAGACAACGCCCTGTTCATGAGGCTTATCCAGACTTACCGCAATGCCAACCTCGATGAACTGACCAATATCCGGGGCTCGTTGCTGCAGGAGCTGAACGCAAGCTACGCGTGGGTGTTCGATGCGGCGGTGAAAGAAGCCATCAAGCGTGGTGAGATTCGGCAAGACGTCAATATCTCAGCGCTACGGGACCTGTTTTTCGGCGGCCTGGAATACGGTAGCCGTACGATGTATCTGCACGACAGCTTTGATCTGTTGGGCGAGCGTGTCGCGAGTCTCGTGGAGCCCCTGTGGCAGAGCATGCTGCCCACACGGCAACAGGCGACGGTGAACGATCGGCTTGAGTCCGCCTGCGAGCGCTTGGAGGCGGTAGCCGCGCAGCTAGAGCGACGCTAGGCCAGCCCTGCAGATACCGTGTTGAATCGTGGCATTGCCCGTCGCATTCGCGGCAGCGGGCCCGGCGGGGCCTATAATCGGCGGTCCAGCAACTGATTTGAGGGAGTCGACCTTTGCGTATCGAGCTTGTCCTGTCCATTGGCGTGGCCGGCGCGATACTGGGCATGCTCTGGTTTCTGTTGACACCGTCGTCGCGCGAAGTGATCTACAAGTCCCTGGAAACGGGCGAGGCCCTGATCGCTGTTATTCATGAACCGCCTCGAATTCGACGTCCGCGGGGCACCCTGGTGTTTTTTCATGGGGGTGGCTGGTACACCGGTTCGCCGCGGGGCAGAGTGAGTGCCCTGGGCCGCGCGCTGGCAGCAAAGGGGTATCGGTTTGTGGCGCCCCAGTATCGTGTATACGGACGGGATCACACCGGGATCGAGACGGCTTTACAGGACGCCCGCGACGCTGTTGTCTGGGCGCAACCTCAGTTTGCCGCGGAGGGTAAAGCGGTCTTCGCGATTGGAGGAGGCTCGGCCGGTGGGCACCTTGCGGCTTTGGTGGCATTGGAGCTCGACGCGTCGACAATCAGCCATCTGGTGCTGATGAACCCGGTGCTCGATCTGACGTCTGCGACGCCGGAGACCGGATTTTCTAGCGGTGAGCTGATGCTCATTGGCCAGTTGTCGGCACAGCGGCAAGGGGAATTATCACCCCTGCATCGCGTTGCGGAGTTCCCGATGCCGGTGCTCACGGCCTACGGCGACCTGGACCCACTCTGGCTTGCCTATCGGCACACTCTGACAGAGGCAGCTCTTCGTACCGAGATTTTTGTCGGTGAGTCCCACGGCTTCTTCAACCAGGCGTCTCAGCGTTCCAGGGTCGTCGCGCTGGTGCAGGAGTTTCTGGACCCGCGTTAGTCCGCTGCGGGTATACTGGCGGTTTTGATCACGGAGAGACTGCAGTGCGTCCCATTCTTCTGACCGTCTGGGCGGTGCTACTGGCGTCCTGCTCGGCAGTAAACTTTGATCTGCCGCCCGTGGGCGATGGCAAGGCAACGCTGCCGGGCAAGTTTGTCTGGCACGACCTGATCTCGGATGACCCCGCCGGTAGCGAAGCCTTCTACGGCGAACTTTTTGGCTGGAGCTTCCGGTCCCTGCCCGTCGGCGATGGCGGTTACTGGATTATCGAGCATAACGATGCTCCCATCGGTGGCATGGTGGCGCAGGACCGCCTGCCGGCGAGCCGGGATGTCTCGCAGTGGGTGTCGGCGATCGCGGTCAACGATGCCGACGAAGCTGTGGCCCAGGCCCGTCGTCGTGGTGCAGAGATTCTGCGCGAGCCCGTGTCGTTGGGGCGTCGTGGGACCATCGCGGTCATCGCGGATCCCACCGGCGGCCTGTTTGCAGCGCTAGACACCCACGGCGCTGACCCTCTGGACACCGACGATCTGCCCCCGGTGGGTAACTTTCTGTGGCATGAATTGTGGTCTGGAGCACCCGATGAAGCCGCCGAGTTTTACGCGGATCTGACCGGCCTGACCGTAGACGCCGGTGACCCCCGTAGCGATGGCGATCAGGTGGTGCAGTTTCATACCTTGCGCGACCAGGGGCGGGCCCGTGGTGGTGTGCGCACCAAGCCCGACGCAGCAATGCCGACACTGTGGATGCCCTATCTGCGCGTAGGTGACAGTGCAGCGCTTGCGGCGATGCTGGAGCGGGTGCCGGCGCTCGGTGGGCAGGTACTGGTACCGGCCATTGCGCGACCGATTGGGGGCGAACTGGCGATCATTGCCGGGCCGTCGGGCGCACCCATTGGCCTGCAGACCTGGTCCGAGGATCAGCCCTCGATGAAGGAGATTTGATATGGCCATACAACGACGTGGGCAAGCAGTCAGGCAAAGACCTTCGCAAAGACCTTCGCAAGGGCCCTCACAAACACTGGGGCAACGATTTCTTCGAGGACTTCGCTGGTTGCCACTGGCGGCGCTGGCGCTGCTACTCAGCGGCTGCGATGACCCGCAGATCTACGGCAGCGTGGGCATGTCGACCGGTTACGGTGGCTACTACGGTGGGTACGGCGGCTGGGGCGCGCCGCGCATGCACACGAGCATCTCCATCGGCGGGCGCATACGTTAGTCAGAATTCCCAGCCCAGACCGGTGGTGATACCCCAGTCAAAGTTGTCACCGCCCTCGTCGATCGTTTCGTTATCGAAACTGCCCCAGGCACTTAAATCCCAGTACAGGTCGTCGATCATTTCCCAGCGCAGGCGGGCGTTGCTGTCCGCACGCAGGCGGCCGCGCTCGGTGAGAGAAGGGTAGAGTGACGCATCCAGTTGCAGGTTCAGCTTTGGGCTGTCAAAACGCCACCGGGAATAGCCGACGCTGATCACCCCCTCAATGCTTTCCTGCTGGTCGCCGCCGACGCTGCGTTCCTCAAGGGCCTGTATGGACAGACCGGCGTTCAGGTTCTGATTGTTGGTGTCGATGAAGTACCGTCCCAGACCGCCACCAATGGTGAAGCGGTAGTCCAGCGCCAGTTCGTCGTTGCTTTCATAGCCACCAAACACCGAGCGGTACATCGCCTGGCGATCGGTCCACGCCCGCCGCGAGAGTGTCACGCGCGAACTTGCGGTGGTTTCTGAGTCCGTATCCGATACCGTGGCCCGGCTGTTCAGTGTGTTCAATGCGTCTTCATCCTCGTAGCTCACATCAGCACGCAGCTCCGTCTGTGTGACGCCACTGGCTTTGGTGAAGGCGTAGTTGGCGCTGATATAGATGTCGATGCGGTCCCCAACTTTCTCTTCTACGGGTCGCAGTTCCACGACCTCCATCCACGAGAAGCGCCGCTCCTTGAACACGTCCTCAAAGGTAATCACGCCGGGCTTGTCGCTTGGGGACACGGCGCCGAAGTAGCGACTGCCGTCGGCGAGGCGCAGTTCGTAGTTGTAGTTGGAGTCGACGCTGGATACATCTTTCCATTCAATGTTGACCGTACCCATCGAGTCGGTGCTGAGACTGATGCGCCCGTTGAGCAGCGATTTAATTTCTCCGGTGATGCGATCACCGTTGTACAGAGTGATAACATCGGTCTTGCGATGCGCCTGCGCGACCTCGCTCACCAGCAGTACAGGGAGTAGCAACGCCACTATCACCATGCCCAGCTTTACCCGACCCAGCTTCTCGGCCGTGTGCCGCCCGCCGTTTTGTTTTGCCATCGTGCCCGGTTGTTCCGTGTTTCTCAGCTGTTGCCGCAGTTTACCGATAAGTGTTGGCCGCATCCCGGCTTTTGTGGCTGTGATGCTGGCACTACTCGTCACGGATATGCCCATCGCCTGGGCATTTCTTGACGACGTGGGCGTATCCGCCGATGAGCTGTCGGCGCAGCGCGCGGCGTACAGCGACGCGATGGCTGCGGCGCGCAAGGGGGACTGGGCGCGCTTTGAGCGTTTGCAGGCGAGTCTGCACAGCTACCCCCTGGCGCCCTACCTGGAGTACACCCGCCTGATGAAGCGGCTGAAGGTGACGGGTGGGTCCAGTGCGCGCCAGTTTGTGGACGCCCGCGCCGATACGCCGCTGGGTGTCCGATACCTCGGTCATTATCTTGACGTTGCCGGGCGGGACCGACGGTGGGGAGACTATCTTGCCGCCGCCACCTCCGAGCCGCGGGCGGAACGGTTGCGCTGTTACCATGGACGGGCCCTGCGCGGTCGTGGTCGTGAGGACGAGGCCTGGGACCTGGCGTCGCGCCTGTGGTTGTCGGGACGCTCGGTCGACAAAGCCTGCGACCCGCTTTTTCGGCTCTGGCAAGAAAACGATCAGCTGACGAACGAACTGGTGTGGGACCGCGCGGGCCTGGCCTACGGTGCCAGGCAGTCCGGGTTGCTGCGCTACGTGGCGTCGCTGGGCGATGGCGAGGTGGCAGAGCCCCTGGAGACTCTGCGCCGCAGCTATCGTGAGCCCCATCGCACCCGAACTCTCGTACAGGACCTGCGACCCCCATATCGTGCAGACGTCCTGGCCCTGGGCCTGGAGCGCCATTCGCGCTACGACCCCGCCCGCGCACTGCAGGAGTTTCGTGCCCTCGATCCCGACAGTCTGAGTTCCGCACAGAAGCGCCGCATCGAGGCGGCGATTGCCTACCGCGGACTCATCGAGCGCGATGCCGGTGTGCGTGACTGGGTGGATGCCATGCTACCGGTGTGGCGGGACGATAAGCTGACGGAAATGCGCCTGCGCTGGGCGATACGGGAGCAAGACTGGGTGGCACTGAACTCCGCGCTGGCGGCGCTCAGTGATGCCAAGCGGGCCGATGGTACCTGGTTGTACTGGCAGGGCCGGACGGCAGAGGTACAGGGGGATGCGGAGCAGGCCGAGGCGCTCTTCTCTCGTGCCGCGTCACAGCGCAGCTACTACGGCTTTCTTGCGGCGGACCGCCTGGGGCTGCCTTACAGTTTTCGTGACAGCGCGGTGGATGAGGTACAGGTAGCCCTGGGCGAGGATCTGCAGCAGGCACTGTTACGGGTTCACGAACTCCAGGCGGTCGACGAGCCGCGACTGGCCCAGACGGAATGGACCCATGCATTGCAACGCACCGACGCTCCACGCCGTTTGCGCATGGCACAGATTGCCAGGGACGAAACCTGGCACCGCCTGACCATCGATGCCGCCAACGCAGCCCGCGCCCACGATGCGCTCTCGCTGCGGTTCCCCCTGGCGTACGTCGACGATTTTCGCGCACCGGCCCGGCGCCAGGCATTGCCGCTGAGCGAGTTGATGGCGATCGCCCGTCGTGAGAGTGCGTTTTTTCCCGATGCGCGATCATCCGTTGGCGCCCGGGGATTGATGCAACTCATGCCCGCCACCGGTAAGGCGGTGGCGCGGGCCAGTGGCGTGCGCCTGAATCTACAGGACCTTTACGCGGTTGAGCAGAACATTGACCTTGGCAGCGCGTACTACCGGCAGTTGCTGGATCGCTTCGACGGTAACCGGGCGGTGGCGCTGGCGGCCTATAACGCCGGTCCCAATCGCGTGCAGCACTGGATCGGTGAGAACCTGCCTATCGATGCCTGGATCGAGACGATTCCCTACCGCGAAACCCGGGACTACGTGAAGGCCGTGCTGGCCTACAGTGTGGTGTTCGATTACCGCCTTGGGCGCGAGGCGCGGTTACTCTCGGTCACGGAGCGTCAGGCGCGGTACTGAAACTGTGCTGTCCTTTGTCATACCCGTGCTGAATGAGGCGGCGGGCCTGCCCGGGCTCCTCGCGCATGTCAGGCAGCGGTTTCCCGATGCAGAGCTGATCGTAGTCGATGGCGGGAGCAGCGATGGCAGCATCGCCGCGGCCATCCCCCACGCCAACTGCGTACTCCTTGGCCCCCGGGGCCGCGCCGCGCAGATGAATCTGGGGGCGCGCTGTGCGCGTGGAGAATGGCTGGTGCTTCTGCACGGCGATACGCTGCCGGACTTCGACGAGCAGGAACTGCTTGCTGCCCTCGGCAGCGAATGCGACTGGGGCTTCTGCTCGGTGCGATTGCGCGGCGACAGTCGCGGCCTAAGAGTCGTCGCCAGTTTCATGAATCGCCGCTCGCGCCTTACCCAGGTGGCAACGGGGGACCAGATGCTGCTGGTACGCCGGCAGGTATTCGACGCCATTGGCGGCTTTGCCGATCTGCCATTGATGGAGGACGTCGAAATCTGCAAACGGCTGCGTCAATATGGCAACGCCGCCGCATTGCCCCTGCGTGTAACCAGCAGTGGTCGGCGCTGGGACGAGCAGGGTCTGGTGAAAACCGTTGTGCACATGTGGGGTCTGCGCCTGGCTTACTGGTTGGGAGTGTCTCCGCAACGTCTCTGGGATCACTATTACGGCTCAAGGGCGCCTTTACGTCGCAACCGTGAAGAGCGCGCCGCGTGATTCCCGTGGTGTTGCAGCAATTTTCGCGGGTGCCGGCGGTCGGTGACGTCAAAACCCGGTTGCAGGTCGTGCTGAGCGCCGCTGACGCCTGCGCTGTGCATGTGGAACTGGCCCGGGCCACCACAGAGCAGTTGCTCTCCAGTGGCCTGGGACCGGTGGAACTGTGGTTTGATCGCACCGACCCGGGTGGGGCCGAGGTCGAAAAACTGCTGACCCACGGCGTTGATGGTCCGCTGGTACAGCAAGGTGCCGACCTGGGTGAGCGCATGTATCGCGCCTTGGCGCGAGGGCTGGACCGCGCAGAAAAAGTTCTACTAACGGGCAGTGATTGTCCTGGTCTTGATCGACGCTACCTGCAACAAGCGCTGACAGCCCTTGATGATGTGAGTGTCGTGCTCGGTCCGGCCGAAGACGGAGGCTTTGTACTCGTGGCCTGTCGTGAACAGCATCCGCAGATGTTCGACGGCGTCGTTTGGGGGAGTGGGAAGGTACTGGTGCAAACGCTGGCGGCGCTTGATGCGGTGGGCTTGCGGTACGCCCTGCTGGATACGCGTTACGACGTCGACCGGCCCGAAGACCTCGCGCGCTGGCGCAGGGAATCGAGTCAGGCGTGAGCGACCAACGCCGGGGCGGGCGAGTCCGCAACGACGGCTGCGTCGGGGGTCGTGACGCGGGCGCGCTGGCTCAGTAGCCAGGCGATTGCCGTGCAGTAACTCAGGTTGGTCTGCAGCTCATTGTCGGGGTTACTCAGAAAAGCCCGTTGACTGGCCAGTCCCCGTACGCGGCTCGCGATATCGGGCCGGAACGCCAGATACCGGTCCCACAGATCGCGGTGCTGACTCGACGTGATGCGAAACAGGCCCAGGCCCTGGGACTGCCGTGAGAACAGGCCGACATCCGTTTTACGCAACGCCGATGCCAGCAATTCTCGCTCGGCCTCGGCAGACCACGCACCGAGGTACTCCAGGGTGGGGCGTATGACCTGCTCTCGCAGGTGATCAGCGGTGATGTACATATGCAGGCTCCTCGCAGGAATGGGGCCAGAACGCTCTTTGTCGCTTCTTAACCGGGTTGCTTGCCATCACGTTAGCGCCACAATTGACGCTATACCCGCATTTTTAACACAGGAATTTCTGTAATCCAATAAAAAATAGGGGGTTAGGAGTAAATATTTACACAATGCTTGTGTTTCGAGCGCTAAAAGGCCAAAAAATGTGCTTCCAAACAACGCCGGTTTTCAAAAATACGTGATAATAGTGGTTAAAAAATAACCATATAGATCAAAAATTAACCACCTGCGAGCTTGACTGTGAAACCCTCGGCTTCAAGTAGCGCTTTAATGGTCGCGCGCTGATCGCCCTGCATCTCGATTGTGCCATGCTTGACCGCGCCGCCCACGCCGCAACGCTGTTTGAATATCTTTGCCCGTGCCTTGAGCGCCGCGGCATCACCGGCGAGTCCGGTGACAACCGTGACCGCTTTTCCACCCCGCCCCTTGGTTTCACGGCGCAGTCTCACAATGCCATCACCTGCCGTTCCTGCGTTCGCGACGAGGCGGCAGCGGCAATCGGCGCGTACCACGCCGCAGTCCGGGCACAGGCGCCCCTTGTCGGAGCTGTAAACCAGCCGGGAGTTGCTGCGCTGCTTCGCCATCGTCATTGCTCCACTTGTGACAGGCGGTGTAGGGTACTGCGCTTTGTTGATCGGGTCACAGGGTGATACCAACGGTGGAAGAGCGCGTAGCCACACTTGAGGCGGAACTGGCGTTTCAGGGTGAGACGGTGCAGGTGCTGAATGATGCGCTGGCATCGCAGCAGAAAGACCTGTTACTGCTTCAGCGGCAGGTAGAACTGCTCGGCAAAGAGCTTCGCACGCTGCGGGAGCGCGGCGCTGATCGCGGCGGCCACGACGGTGGTGATCCGGTGGACGAGAAGCCGCCGCACTACTGATAGCGGATAAAAATAGTTATGAAACTTTCAGCGTTTGGCCGCAAGTTCGCCGGTTCCAGTGGTATCAGCGAACTCATGGACGATCTGGGCGCCGCCCTTAACGATAACCCCGATCTACTCTTTATGGGGGGTGGAAATCCCGGGCGTATCGATGCGGTGCAAGCGATTTTCGCAAGGCGCCTGAGCGACATGCTCGACGATGCGGATCGTCGCCACGAATTGCTTGGTCTCTATCAGGCGCCGCAGGGTGATCTGGCCTTTCGGCGCGAACTGGCGACTTACTTGCGCAAACATCAGGGGTGGGACTTGGGTCCGGAACACATCGCCATTGCCAACGGTTCCCAGTCGGCTTTCTTTCTTTTATATAACCTGTTCGCCGGGCCGATGGGTGATGGCAGCCAGCGCCGCATCCATCTGCCGCTGAGCCCCGAGTACGTGGGGTACCGGGACATCGGTCTTGGCGAGGAGTTTTTCTCGGCGGCCGCTCCGCGCATCGAACGGCTGGAAGATGGCCTGTTCAAGTACCACCTGCAGCTTCGGTCGCAGGGCCTTGATGACGATGTCGCGGCGTTGTGCATATCGCGTCCCAGTAATCCCACGGGCAATGTCATAGGGGACGACGAGGTACACGAACTGGACTGCCTGGCGCGGCAGCATGATGTGCCATTGATCATCGACGGCGCCTACGGCTTGCCCTTCCCGGGCCTGGTTTATGCCGAGGCGGCCCCATTCTGGAATGACAACACGGTGCTGATGCTGAGCCTGTCGAAACTGGGGCTGCCGGGCGCTCGTACGGGCATCGTCATCGCCCGTCCCGATATTGCCCAGGCGTTTTCCCGTGCCAACACGGTGGTCAGCCTCGCCTGTGGCACACTCGGCCCACGCCTGCTCAATGGCATGCTCAGCGACGGTTCGTTGCAGGATCTCTGCAGCACGGTGATCCAGCCCTACTACCGGGAGCGGCGGGATCTTGCGGTTGACCTGATCCGTTCGCGACGCGGGGATTTGCCGGTTCACCTGCATCGACCCGAAGGCGCGTTCTTTCTTTGGGTCTGGTGCGAAGGGCTGCCCATGGACAGCCGCGAACTGTACCGGCGACTCAAGGAGCGGGGCGTTATCGTATTACCCGGCAACGATTTCTTTATCGGCACGGACCCGGACTGGATCCATCGGCAGGAATGCCTGCGGATATCCTACGCGGGCGATCGCGAGACCATCGAAGCCGGGCTCAAGCTGACCATGGATGAGTTGCATCGGGCCTACAGGTCCTGATCCCATGCCGAATCAATCACAAGGTGGAGAGTAGCCATGTTCCGAAAACCTGCCGTGTTTTTGCTGAGCATCACGATGTTGGTCTGCGTGCCGGTATCGGCCCAGACTCCGCACCTTGCGTGGCTCGACGAGCACTACGAACAGACTGCATCGACGGCGCGGGCACTGTGGGAATACGCCGAAGTCGGGTATCAGGAGACCCGCTCCAGCGAGCTGTTGCAGCAGCAATTGCGCGATGCGGGGTTCACGGTGCAGGCTGGCGTAGCGGACATTCCCACGGCTTTCGTTGCCAGCTACGGCCGTGGTGAACCGGTGCTGGCGGTGCTGGGTGAGTTCGATGCATTGCCGGGCATCACCCAGGATGCAGTGCCCCAGCGCAGCCTGCTGGACGACAAACCCGCGGGGCACGCCTGTGGCCACAATCTGTTTGGCGCCGGTTCCGCGGCGGCGGTGATGGCGATCAAGGCGTGGCTCGACGATACGGGTAACCCGGGCACCATCCGCTTTTATGGCACACCGGCAGAAGAGGGCGGCAGTGGCAAGGTGTACATGGTGCGTGCCGGATTATTTGACGACGTCGATTTCGCCCTGCACTGGCATCCGGCGGACCGCAACTCGGCGGCGGCGCGCACGACGCTGGCAAACCGTTCCGCCAAGTTTCGCTTTACCGGCGTTTCGGCCCATGCGGCGGGTGCACCGGAGCGGGGTCGCTCGGCCCTCGATGGTGTCGAGGCGATGAACTACATGGTCAACCTGATGCGCGAGCATGTACCGCAGCAGACGCGCATTCATTACGTGATCACAGCAGGCGGAAACGCACCCAACGTAGTGCCGGATTACGCCGAGGTTTTCTATTATCTGCGCCACCCCGAAGCGAAAACCGTCAAGTCCCTGTGGACGCGCCTGGAAGCCACGGCGCGCGGTGCGGCCGAGGGCACGGGTACTTCGGTGGAATGGGAGATTATTCACGGTAATCACCCGGTGCTGGTTAACGAACCCCTGCAGCGCATGATGGATGACACACTGCGTGACCTCGGGGGCATTACGTACAGCGCGGACGAACTGGACTTTGCGCAGAAAATTTACGGCAGCTTCTCGGCCCCGCAGCGGGCCATTGGCTCCCAGGCTGAGGTTCAGCCCTACAGTCTGTCGCTGGGCTACGGCTCTACCGACGTGGGCGATGTGTCGATGGCGGTGCCCACAGTGGGGGCGCAGGTCGCCACCTGGGTGCCCGGCACGGCGGCCCACAGCTGGCAGGCGGTAGCGGCCGGTGGCATGAGCGTGGGTTTTAAAGGCGCTGACCTGGCAGCACGGGCCCTGAGCAGCGCGGCAATACGCATCTACACGGACGCGGAGCTACGCGCTGCAGCCATCGCGGAGTTCGAAGAGCGCCGCGGCGAAGATTTCGAATACGAGGCCTTGCTTGGTGATCGGGCACCGCCGCTGGATTACCGCCGCTAGCGGCTTCATCAAATTCATAAGAGCCACCCCATTTCGTTGAAACAGGAATACGCGTATGTCCGAGAGAGAACGCAAGGATAGTCCCGAGCAGGCAGAGTTTCGCGCCCATTGCCGACAATGGATCGCCGACAATCATCCGGGAGAACCTGAGGTTCGCCTGCCGATCTCGGCGCTCGAAATCATGACGCCGCAACAGATGCAGTACCTGCAGGCGTGGCAGAAAGCGGCTTACGAAGCGGGCCTGGTGGGATGCGACTATCCCGAAGCCGTTGGTGGCGGTGGCCGACAGGACTGCCAGCGCATCGCCAACGAAGAACTGGTGGCGGCGAAAACGCCGTACTTCCCCAACATCATCGGGCTGGGTATGGCGGCGCCGACGGTATTCCATCACGGTAGCGATGAACTCAAGGCGCGACTGCTGCCCCGCCTGTTTTCCGGTGAGGATATCTGGTGTCAGGGCTTCAGCGAACCGGGCGCCGGTTCCGATCTGGCAAGCGTACAGACCTTCGCCGCGAAGCGTGGCGACAAGTGGGTGATCAATGGCCACAAGGTGTGGACGAGTCTCGCGCACTTCGCCGAGTGGATGATTCTGCTGCTGCGCACCGACAAGTCGCACAAGTACGATGGCCTGTCCTACTTCGTTGTACCGATCGCTTCGGCACTCGGCAAAGGCGTGACGGTGCGACCGTTGATCAAGATGACCGGTGAGACGGGCTTTAATGAGGTTCTGTTTGAAGACCTGGAAGTGGACGACGGTTATCGCCTGGATGAACTGGGCAAAGGTTGGCAGGTGGCCATGACTACGTTGCTCCACGAGCGTGGAGCGGGGGAGCTGGTAACGCCGCGCGCCGGGGGACTCAAGAGCAAGAGCGCGCACAACACCACCGCTCGCGCCGTGATGGAGCTGGCGCGCAACACCCCGCGGGACGGTGGCACCGCAGCCGATGATCCGCTGCTGCGGGATCGCATGGTGCGCCAGGCGATCCGCGAAGAGGCGCTGCGAGAACATCAGCGCCGGGCCCGTGTACCCGCCCTGACGGATCATCCCATGCGTCTGCCGCTGCAGAACAAGCTGTTGAATTCAGAGCTTTCGCAAGACACCGCATCCCTGGCTCTGGATGTCATGGGACCGTCCGCCAGTCTCTATCTGGCCGATGACAATGCACCGGGCGGCGGGCAGTGGCCCATGGCCTATATGAATTCCTATGGCTTCACCATCGCCGCGGGAACCAGCGAGATACAGCGCAATATCCTGGGCGAGCGCGTCCTGGGCCTGGCGAAGTCAAAGTAAGGAGTACGCCCATGTCGCAACCAAATAACTATGGCTTTGAAGAAGAAGCCGCGATGCTCAAGGATAGCGCCCGGCGCTTCTTTGCCGAGAAACTACCCGTGGACCAGCTGCATGCCCTGATTGCCGCCGATCCCGACCCCGAGCGTAGTCCCGAGGTGATCTGGCCCGAGGCGCTGTGGGCCGAGATGGTCGAGCTGGGCTGGACCGCGCTGGCGGTGCCTGAGAGCGCCGGCGGTATTGCCATGCCCTGGGTAGCGGTTGCCGGGCTGCTCGAAGAGGCGGGGCGCGCGGCGCTGCCTTCGCCGCTGCTGAGCACCTTGCAGGTGACAGCGGTGCTGGCCCAGGCCGGTGCGGCCGCAGCGCCGGCGCTGGGCGAGATCGCCGAGGGAACAGCCGCGACGCTGGCGTTCATGGATGTTTCCGGCGGCCAACAGGTGGGCGCCGTGGTGGTGGAAGACGGTCGTTTGCGGGGTCAGGCCAATTTCGTGCAGGACGTCGGCAAATGTGATCGTCTGCTGGTGCTGGCACGCGAGGGTGACGGTACGGCCCTGTTCTGGGTTCCCTGCGACGCCAATGGGATCACGGTGCATCGCGACGCGATCGTCGACCTGACCCGCGATCAGGCCCACGTCAGCTTTGACGCTGTGGTCGGCGAGCGTATTGATTGCGACGCGGCGCAAGCCTGGGCGGCGGCGCAGCCGGTGATCTGGACGCTCATCAGTGCCGACATGGTGGGAGCCGCCGAGTGGCAGCTGCAGACCACCACGGAATATGCGCAGCAGCGCAAACAGTTCGATCGTCCCCTGGGTTTTTTCCAGGCGCTGAAGCATCAACTGGTCGATACCATGATTGCCATCGACGAGAGCAAGTCCCTGGTATACAGCGCCGCCTGCGCGCTTAATCACGAACCCCAGCGTGCGAGGGAGCTGGCCCATATGGCCAAGGCATCGGCGAGTGACACGGCGGGATTCGCCTCGGGGCGTTCCGTGCAGTGCCACGGCGGCATCGGCTTTACCTGGGAGTGTTTTGTGCACCTGTATTTCAAGCGCCAGAAGCACAGCCAGCTACTGTGGGGGGATGCGGCCTGGCACCGCGCCCGCCTGGCCGAGATGTTGATCGATCGCGGTGCCCGGGCGGCCTAGGTCCGGTACAGCAGCGTCAGGGCGCCGCCCCGACGGTCATACGGGCGAAGCAGGCGCGCATTTCGTCGACGAATAGCGCCGGTTGCTCAAGGGCGGCGAAGTGGCCGCCCCGGAGCAGTTCGTTCCAGTAGCACAGGCCCCTGAAGCGTTGCTTCGCCCAGCGTTCGCTGGCCAGAAAGATGTCGTGGGGGAACAGGCTTCCCCCCATGGGAACGTCCATCGGGTCCATGTTCGGCGTATTGAAGCTCTCCCAGTACAGACGGGCCGAGCTGCCAGCGCTGTTGCTGAACCAGTACAGCGACACGATATCCAGCATCTCGTCGCGCGAAACCGCATGCTCCGGGTGACGGGAGCCGTCCCGTTCACAATCACTCCAGGACCAGAACTTTTCGACGATCCACGCCAATTGCCCGGTGGGCGAATCTGCCAGCGCGTAGGCCAGGGTCTGGGGGCGCGTTGACTGTTCCTTGGAATAGCCCGAATCGCTGGTGTTGTAGTACTCCGCCGCTGCCAGGGCCGCCTGTTCTACGGGGCTGGGGTCTGCGAGGGACTCGGGGTCGGGCGCCGCGAGAATCATATTCAGGTTGATGCCCGAGCAGCGCGGCCAGTGGCGCAGGCCAATGGCGCAGGTAACGACGCTTCCCCAGTCACCGCCCTGGGCAAAATAGTGGGGGTAGCCCAGCTGGGCCATCAGCTCATTCCACAGATCGGCAATGTGTTCCACGGACGTACCGGTGTGCCGGGGTTTGGACGAAAAGCCGTAGCCGGGCATGCTGGGGATCACAACATGGAACGCGTCTTCGGCCCGCCCACCGTGGGCGACGGGGTCCACCAGCGCATCGATCACCTTGAGGAACTCCTGCACGCTACCGGGCCAGCCGTGCGTGAGAATCAGGGGGCGGGCGCCTTCGTGGGGACTGCGCTCGTGAATGTAGTGCACCGTATGCTGCGATCCATTGACCTCAAGGTCGATGAGATACTGGTTCCTGGCGTTGAGCGCTGCCTCAGCGCGGCGCCAGTCATAGTCCCGCCGCCAGTAGTCGGCCAGCTCCTGTGCGTAGGCAAGGGGAACGCCCTGATTCCAGCCGTCGCAGGTTTGCGCATCGGGCCAGCGCGTCGCGCTCAGACGCCGGTACAGATCTTCAATAGCCTCATCGCTGACGGCGACCGTAAATTCCCGGGGACTACCCATGGGCGCTCCTTATGTGGTTATTTTCGAGCGCCCAAACTAGCGGTGCTGCCTGCCCCGCGCAAGGGCTCAGGCAGCGACGCTGTGGGTGTGCTCGAAGGAGTTAAGGAACACCATCAAGCGCTGGCGTTCCTCCAGAGACTCCTCGGTACGTGACAACAGGTGCGTGGTGCGGGGTTCGCGGTCCAGAAACAGCTCGCCGCTCACATCGCCCGCTTCGGCGGCGGCAGCGAGCCAGATAATGGTGTCGGCGCCCTCGTAGGGACTGCGCAGCACCGGCCCCATGAGGCGATGGAATCCGGGCAGTGATTTCTCGACACCGGGAGTGTCGGCCCAGCCTGGATGCATGGCATTCACCGAAATGCCGTCTTCGCGCCACGAGGCCGCCCACTCCTCTGTGACCACCATCAGCGCGCGTTTGCAGCGCGCGTAGGCGGTGGCGCCGTCAAAATTGTCCGGCGAAGCCTGCAGACGATCGACATTGAGTTTCTGGGTGTACATACCACCAGAGACCACGTTGATGACACGGCCATTGTTCGCTCGGCACAGCAGAGGGTGCAGGGCGCGGGTCAACCGCCAGGGGCTGAGCAGCAACAGGGCAAAGGTCTGCTCAAGACCCTCGTCGGTCTGCTGCCATTCGTCGTAGAGCGCGCCGGCGTTATTGATCAGTACGTCGATGGGCCTGTCCTCGCGGAGCAGGCGCTGGGCCAGGTCATCGACCTGCGCCATAAGGGCCAGGTCGGCGATCTCGTAGCGTATCTGCTCATTCCCACTCTCTGCCTGCAACTCGCGAACCACGGTCTGCGCCCGCTCTTCGTTGCGCATGACCAGCACGAGATCGGCGCCACGTTCCGCCAGAGCGCGAGCCGCCTCATAGCCCAGGCCGGAACTTGCCCCGGTGATGACCATGCGCTGTCCCGTAATCGTTGTACTGTCGGGGTTCCAGCGACGCCGGCCGCGGCGGTACCCCAGCCGTGTGAAGTGGGCCAGACCCGGCCAGACGAGGCGATCAGCCAGGGCAGTTCCCGACGACACCTCGGGTGCCTCAAAGGCGTTTTCCAGTGCTTCCTTCAGGCCCTGCACCGAGGCTGTGCCCATGCGCTCCATACCGCTTTGCAGCGCACCTTCGACGGCAGCGATGGGCTGTCGGTAGTTGAAGTCCGCCTGATAGACGATCTGCGTTCCGTCGGGGGTCGTCTGTAGTTCGATCGTATCCGTCGCTTCAAACAGCCAGCTCTCGGCGCGCAGGACAATCCGCGTTGGTGCCTCGTGGGCGATGACGGTGTACAGCAGCTCCACGGACCCGAGGGGCAGGCGGCAGCGCACGCTGAATCGTGTTCCCACAGCGACAGGGCCGTCGGTGAGCTTCGTTGCCTTGAAAGCGGTGCTGTCCCACTCCGGAGCGTTGCGAAAATCGGCAATGTAGTCGAAGCACTCGGCGATAGGCCGTGCGACGGTGATGGTTTCTTTAAGGCAGATCATGGTCAGTCCGGCGTTGCGTGTTATCGCATATTACGAACCGTGACCCGTGGCGGTTCACTCTGGTGTGGGTCAGTCGTCCACCCACACGTGGCGCCGCGGCTCGCCAAAATCGTCGTAGATCACCTGGCGTCGGCTCCGCTGGCTGCGGGGCTTACGCTTGGGTTTGCGTCGGCTGCGCATCGCCTCGCGACGTGCTTCGATGGTGGCGACGACCTCAGTTACGGGTGTCCGCTCGGTTCGGGGCTCATTGAACAGCGGGCGTGTCGGGGGAGGTCGGGTGCCCGGTTCCCAGGCGCTGGTGCCCGTTGGTACCGACTGCACCTCCCCCCCCTTGTTCAGGAACTGTCGTGTAGCCTGCTCCAGTTCCTGGCGAAGCGCCGCCTTGCTGGGGGGGCGTTCCTGGCGCGAGGGTTTGTCCTGCTTGCGCCTCACGGCTGCTCCGGGACAGTAATCGGCGATGTTTGGGGCAATTCGCACATAAGCACGACAGTATAGCGCTCATTTACTGGTTCCACCGGCCCTTCATCTGGGATAATCGCGCCCCTTACCAAGCTCCGGAGTGCCTGCATGTTCTGGCCTGTTCTTTTTGTCATCGCATTTATCGCGTTTTCTTTGCTCGTACTGCGCGGGGAAAATCTCTCTTACCTCGATCAGCCGGTGCCGCAGCACCCGAAAAGGGAGCCGGACGAAGGCATGCGTTCTGTGATCGCCGAACTGTCGGCATTCGTGGAGCAGTCTCCAGGAACGGGGCGCCGGCGCATCCAGACAATTCGCCAGTTCATGGACGAAATGGGTGACCACGGCGAGTTCGAGAGCGAATTCGTTCCCGTGCAGGGCAGTGAGATTCGCGGCGAGTGGGTGCTGGCACCGGGTTACGACAGTACGCGCCGTCTGCTCTACATCCACGGTGGCGCATTCTTTGCCGGCAGCCCCCGGAGTCACCGTCCGGTCACGGACCGCCTCGCGCGCCTTACCGGCGGTGCGGTGCTGGCCCTGGACTACCGTTTAATGCCCGAGCACCCCCGCATCGCAGGCATCGAAGACTGCCGCCGGGCCTATCGCTGGATCCTCGACAATGGTCCGGCGGGGCGAGAGACCGCCGCTTCCGTGGTGGTTGCAGGCGATTCCGCTGGCGGAAATCTCACTTTGTCGCTGCTGGCCTGGGTGCGGGACCAGGGGCTGCGTCAGGCTGACGCCGGGATCGCGCTGTCGCCCGCGACGGACGCCGCGATGGATGCACCGAGCCTGCGTCAGAACATTCCCACGGACCCCATGCTGGGCCCAACCTTTGGCAAGCTGGCCAAAATCCCGCACATCTTTTTGCTCTGGTACACCTGGATCACCACCCGCATGATGCCGTCTGATCCGCGTATATCGCCACTGCGGGGCTCCCTGGCGGGGCTGCCGCCGATCCTGGTGCAGGCCAGTGACAGCGAAATGCTGCTGGACGATGCCCGTCGCTACGCCGCCAAGGCTCAGGCGGCGGAATCGCCGGTACTGCTGCAGACCTGGCCCGATATGGTTCACGTCTGGCAGTTGTTCATTGACCGCTTACCAGAAGCCGAGGAGGCCTATGCCAATATGGCGGAGTTCCTCGACAGCGCGGGTGTACAGATGCCGGAGCGCGCTGCATGAACGCATTGCGTTCGTCCCTCGTTTTTCTTTGGATGGTGATCAGCATCATTCCCGTGGGCACGGCACTGTTGGTGTGTTCGCTATTCCTGCCCTCAGAGAAGCTCTGGCGCTGGTTCGCCACGCCCTGGCTTCGGGGTGTGATCGAGGCGGCGCGGGTTGTCGGTGGCGTGGACTACGTGGTGAAGGGGCGCGAAAACCTTCCCGCGGCAGATGACATGCAGCGTGTGATCCTCGTACCCAAGCATCAGTCCACCTGGGAGACTTTTTTCTTCCCCAGCGCAATGCCTCATCTGGTGTCGTACGTTTTCAAAAAAGAGCTGTTGCAAATACCTGTATTCGGCTGGTGCATGGCGCGTCTGGAAATGGTGCACATCGATCGCAGCAAGCGTGCCGAGGCCTGGAACAAGGTGGCTGAGCTGGGCCGTACGCTGATGGACCGCGGTAAGTGGATCATCATGTTTCCCGAGGGAACCCGCAGCGAGCGCGGGAGTCAGGGGGTCTATAAGACCGGAGCGAGTCGTCTTGCACTGGCGACCGGTGCCGTGATGATTCCCATCGCGGTCAGTTCCGGGCGTTGCTGGCCGCGCAAATCGTTCTGGTTTGTACCCGGATGCGTCGAAGTTTCCATTGGTAAGCCTATCGTCCCCGGTGATCGCAGCCCGGAAGAATTGATGGAAGAGGCTGAGCGTTGGATAGAGGCCGAGATGCGACGCATCGATCCTGAAGCCTATAAGGACGCGAAAGCCGGTGCCTGATTCGATCGTACCCCAATGCCATGTCGTGATTGCCAGCGGCGATCAAGACTGGCGAGAGCAACTGCGTGAGCGACTTGCGGCCGCGGAACTGGCGGTAGGTGAAGACCGGCGCTACACCCTGAGTTTCAGCGCGGTGGCAGACGAGAAAGCACTACTGGAGGTCGCGCGCGAGGACGGTTTACTGCAGGCGGTAATCATCGATGCCCGCCACATGCAGCCTGCCCGGGACCTGCTCACAGACGTGCGTGGCGTGCGCAGCGAAGTGGATCTGTTTCTGGCAATGCCAGCGGGGCAGGATGCGGGCGACGTTGCGGCGCAGCTGTTGGAGCGCGATGACACCCGGGCCGATGTGCTGCTGCGCCGTGTGCGCAGCGCGGTGTCACGGCGCGCCCGAACGCCATTTGCGGACACGCTGCGCGAGTACGTGCAGGGTGCCCGTGATGCCTGGCACACGCCGGGCCATTCCAGTGGTGACGGCCTGCGTGAAAGTCCCTGGGTGGCGGACTTTTATCGCCTCATGGGCGAGCACGTATTCAATGCCGATCTTTCGGTATCGGTACAGGAACTCGATTCGCTGCTTGAGCCCTCGCACGTCATTCAGGAGGCACAGGACCTGGCGGCCCGGGCTTTTGGTGCCCGCGAAACCTTCTTCGTTACCAGCGGCACCTCCATGGCCAACAAGGTGATCGTGCAGCATGTGCTGGGCGAGGGCGGTAAGATGCTGGTGGACCAGGCCTGCCACAAGTCGGTGCATCACGCGGCAATCCTGTTTGGTGTAAACCCCGTGTATCTGCCCGCAAGCGTCAACAGTCGCTATGGACTGTATGGCCCCGTGGCTCGCGACACGATTCTTGACGCCATCGATGCCCACCCTGACGCAAAGTTGCTTGTGCTCACCTCCAGTTCCTACGACGGGTTTTACTACGACCTGGCGCCGATCATTGTGCGGGCGCACGAGCGGGGTATGCGCGTGCTGGTGGATGAGGCCTGGTACGCCCATGGTTACTTTCATCCGGCACTCAGACCCTGCGCCCTGGAGTGCGGCGCGGATTACGTCACCCAGAGCACGCACAAGATGCTGTCGGCGTTTTCCCAGGCGAGCATGATTCATGTGGGTGATCCGAATTTCGACGAAGCCCGTTTTCGAGAACACCTGAATATGCACACATCGACGAGCCCCCAGTACGGCCTCATTGCCAGTCTGGATGTGGCGCGCAAGCAGATGAGCATGGAGGGCTATGCCCGCCTGACGCGCTGCATTGCCCATGCCGAAGAATTGCGTCGCGGTATCGATGAGACCGGTCGCTTCCGGGTTCTGACGCTCGAAGAGATGTTGCCGTCGGAGTTGCGCGGGGACGGTATTCGCCTCGATCCCCTGAAGCTCACCATCGATGTCAGTGCCTCGGGCTGCAGCGCCCGGCAGATCCAGCGTGCCCTGTATGAGCGGTACGCTATTCAGGTCGAAAAGGTGACGCACAATACGCTTTCGGTTCTGGTGACCCTCGGCACGACCCAGAGCAAGGTGCTGCGCCTGCTCAATGCGCTGCGCAGTCTGGCGCGCGAACCCTGTGATGCCGAAACGCCGGTACATCGGGCGCCAACGCTTCCTGCGCTGGGTGAGATCTGCCAGCTGCCGCGTAGCGCGTACTTTGGTGCCACGCGACAACTACCTTTGACCGATGATCATCACGGGATCAACCGGGAGCTCATTGGTCGCACGGCAGCGGATCAGGTTGTACCCTATCCGCCGGGAATTCCCGTGCTTGTGCCAGGGCAGCGAATCAGCGAAGACGTGTTGCACTTTCTGCTGGACCTGCTCCATGGCGACGATGATTCGGAGCTCCATGGCGTGCTGCGCGCCGAGGGGCCACCAAGGATTCGCGTCGTCGCCTGAATTTCCACTGCCCATCCATTTTAAACGTACGCCCAACCCGGGAGACACCGTCATGGCTATACAGGAACAGTATCTGGACTACGATGTTAACGGCGCCACGCATGAGGCTTTCATTGCCTGGGATGATGCGATAGCAGGGCCGCGCCCCGGCGTACTGGTTTCCCACGCCTGGGGTGGCTCGGGAGAGTTCGAGGCCGATAAAGCGCGGTGGCTGGCATCAAAGGGTTATGTCGGATTTGCCCTGGACATGTATGGCAAAGGTATTCGCGGCAACAGCACCGAAGAAAACGCGGCGCTGATGACACCCCTGGTGGAAAACCGACCGGAGCTGCAGGCGCGCATCGGTGCCGCATTGGAGGTGCTGCGTGGCCTGGATACGGTCGATGGCCAGCGCTGCGCGGCCATGGGTTACTGCTTCGGTGGACTCTGCGTGCTGGATCTGGCGCGCACGGGAGCGGACGTGGCAGGCGTGATTTCGATTCACGGATTGTTTATGCCCGCAGACAACGTGAAAGGTACGCCCATCTCAGCGCGGGTGCTCTGCCTGCACGGCTACGACGATCCCATGGCTCCGCCCGAGAGCATGATCGACCTGGCAACGGAGCTGTCTACGGCCGGTGCGGACTGGCAGGTGCACGCCTATGGCGGCACGTTGCATGCATTCACCAACCCCCAGGCCAATGACCCCGAAATGGGCACGGTGTACAGCGCTGTTGCCGACGCCCGCGCCACGACGGCGGTGGCCAACTTTCTGCAGGAACTGTTTCCCGCAAGCTGACAGCACAGGCGACTTGTTATGGATTGGGATAGACAACCCGTACTGATCGGCGTGGGACAGGAATGCTGGCGCGACCGGGACAGTTCCCGTACGCCGGTAGACGCATTGCAGGCGGTGCTGACGCGTGCGGCTTCGGATACTGGTAGTGAAAAGGTCCTCGCCGCCATCGATACCATGGTGCACGTGCCGTTCATCATGAACCAGATTGCAGAAATGGCACCGGCCATGCCACGCAATCCGGGAGCTGTGGTAGCCGAACGTCTGGGTATCGACGCTGTGCAATACACAGCGGATGTTGGCGGTAACCTGCCGCAGCAGTTGCTCAATGAGTTTGCGGCACGTCTGGTGTCGGGCAAAGCTGGTGTGGTGGCTTTGAGTGGCGTAGAGCTGCTGGCGAGCTTTCTGGGCGCCGTCCGCGCCGGTCAGGGTTTTCCAGACTGGGCTTCAGGCCGTGAGGATGAAGCCCGCATGGTGGGTAGCACGCCGTCCATGACCGCGCCAACGGAACAGCGCCACGGTCTGTACGAACCCATTAATACGTATCCAATTTTTGAGTCGGCCCTGGCCCACGCCGATGGCCTGGATGTCGCTGCGCACCAGTCGCGGCTTGGAAAACTGGTCAGTGCCATGAGCACCGTGGCTGCGAACAACCCCCTGGCGTGGAAACAGCAGGCAGTTTCGCCCGAGGACGCTCTGAGTACGGAGAACGGGAACCGCATGGTGACCTATCCCTACACCAAGGTGATGAACGCGATCCTGGCGGTGGACCAGGCTGCCGCCGTGATCATAACCACGGTGGGTCGGGCCCGGGAGCTCGGCGTCGATTCTGAGCGCTGGATTTATCTGCGGGGGGCGGCGTCTGCCCACGACCCGTGGCACGTCGGCGAGCGGGAATCCCTCTGCGATTCCCCCGCGCTGGCTGCGGCGGCTCGCGCGTCGTTTGCGCAGAGCGGTCTGGGCCTGGATGAGCTGACGCATTTTGACCTTTACAGCTGCTTTCCCTCAGCCGTGCAAGTGGCCTGTCGTGCTCTGGGGTTGTCGCTGGATGATCCCCGTGGTGTGACGGTCACCGGCGGCCTTACGCTGTTTGGGGGGCCAGGCAACAACTACAGTCTGCACGCCATCGCCGAGATGGTGATGCGACTGCGCGAAACAACCAATGGTGCGGGGCTGGTCTCGGCCAATGGAGGTTACCTGACCAAGCATTCCGTCGGCATCTATGCCCGCGACCGCGGTGCGACCCCCTGGTTGCCCGGCGATGACCAGGCACTGCAACGCACCGTCGACGATCGGGCATATCCCGTACTCACCGACGAGGGGCGAGGCCGAATGCGCATTGAGGGTCATGCCGTGCAGTTCGATGGCGGTGAGCCGAGCAGGGCGATTATTGTCGGTCGTCTCGACACCGATGAACGTTGTGTCGCCAATTCGCAAAGCCCCGATGTGCTCGAGCGCATGACACAGCAAAACTGCGTCGACCAATTTGGCACTGTGAGCCATGACGAGGGCATCCATACCTTCAGCTTTTGAGTCGTGATTTTTTTTCGCGAGTTCGTTCTTCTTCTGAAAATCTTGATTCAGCGCAACGCATAGTCGCACCGTGAGGACTACCTTGTGCACACGGCATATTGTGCTGCTGGATCTGGATTATAAGGAGAACGTCATGGATCACGCTCACTGCTTTTATGCACCTCGAGATCTTGCGCTCGCGGTGGCTCTCGCGACGTCAACGCTCGCTTCTCCAGTCCTCGCCGCCAAGTTTGATCTCGGCCCGTTCGAGGCAACGTTTACTTCCCGTTTATCGATTGGCGCCAGCTGGCGTACTGAAGATCCTTCCTATCGCGTGGTCACTCCGGGGAATACGGAAGGGCGTGGACAGGCCTCATCGAGTACCGTAGATGACGGCAACCTGAACTACGAAAAAGGCGATATGTACTCTCTGCTGTTTCGGGGGCTCCATGATCTGGATCTCAATGCAGGTAACTGGGGAGTCTTCACCCGGGTGAAGTACTGGTATGACCACGAGCAGGCCAACGGCAAAGTGCCTCACGGTCATGCCGCCACGGACTATGCCGTGAATCAGGAACTCGATATGAGCGAGTTCGAAGATCTCGCCCAGGACAGCGGCTTCGAGTTCCTCGATTATTACATCTATGGCGAGTTCGATATTGGCGAGAAACCCCTGGAGTTGCGCGCAGGCAACATGGTGCTGAACTGGGGAGAGAACCTGTTCATCCAGAATGGTGTGAACGTGGTAGCGCCCTTTGACGTGACGGCGTTGCGCCGCCCCGGCACCGAGATTCGCGAGGCACTGCTGCCCGTGGGTATGGTCTACGGCAACTTTGGCGTCACCTATAACCTGAGCGTTGAGGCGTTCTACCAGTATGACTGGCAGCGCACGATTCTGGATGAGTGCGGCACCTACTGGAGCGCCGCGGATCCCTACGGTGGTGGCTGCAACTATCTCACCGTAAGTGCGGGAGCCCCGGACAGCACCCAGGTTGGCACCATTTTTCAGCTCGACCGGGCCCCGGATGTAGAGGCCAGTGATTCGGGGCAGTGGGGTATATCGGCGCGCTACTTTGCCGAGGCCCTGAACGCCACGGAGTTTGGTTTTTACTACATGAACGTGCACAACCGTACGCCGATTTTCAGTGCCATCAATACACCGGATCAACTGGGCCAGCCCGTGCTGAATCCGGCGGTCAAGCCAAATTACTTCTTCGAGTTTGTTGAAGATATCGAGGTGTTCGGTGTCAGCTTTACCACCAACGTGGGAGAGTGGGCCTGGTCCGGCGAAGCCAGCTACCGACCTGATTTTCCGCTGCAGATCAACACCACGGAATTGCTCCAGGCTCTGGCTCTGGGCGGTTTTGCCGAGTGGTCACCCATGCTCGCGCGCTCCCTCGAAGCCGGTCCGGGTGGTTACGTGTCAGGGTATGACGAAGTGTCCTACACCCAGGTACAGACCTCCGTGATTCGTTTCTTCGAACAGATGTGGGGTGCAGACAGGATCTCGTTGTTGGCAGAGATCGGTGGCGTGTGGCTCGGTGGTATGGACGACAACATCAACTATGGTCGATCGTCTGCCTACGGTGCCAATACGTTTGAGCCTTTCCCGAGCGCGGTGTTCGGCGGGGCGGAGATTTCCTGTAATTCCCATCCCCTGGCACCCACGATCGTGCCCAACCCCACAGCGGCCTACTGCGAAGACGAGGGCTTCACGACGGACTTTTCCTGGGGATATCGGGTACGCGCCGCCGCCAGTTATAACAATGCCTTTGCCGGCATCAACCTGACGCCCAGCGTTGCCTGGTCTCACGATGTGTCCGGTTACTCACCGGCCCCCAATTTTGTCGAAGATCGCAAAGCGCTCAGCCTGGGGCTTTCGGCGGACTATCTGAATATCTATCAGGCCGAGGTGTCCTACACTTCATTCTTCGGTGCGGATTACAATGAACTGCAGGACCGTGATTTTGTGTCCCTGAGTTTCTCCGTCGCCTTCTGATTAGCCCACAGGGAGCCAGTTCCATGTATAAAAAGTTCATTCACTTTCGCGTTGTTGCAGCGCTTGGCGTCGCTACGACGCTTGCGGTCGCCAGCCCGGCGATGGCCAAAATCAGTGCGGAAGAAGCCGCCCGTCTGGGTGGTCCCGAACTTACTCCCGTGGGCGCTGAGCGTGCGGGTAATGCGGACGGGACGATTCCCGCGTGGGATGGTGGTCTCAGCCAGCCTCCGGCGAATTATGTCGAGGGCGAGCGCCTTGTGGATCCGTACCCGCAGGACGAACCGCTGTTCACCATCACGGCCGCCAATGTGGATGAGCACGCCAACAAGCTGTCTCCCGGTCAGGTGGCGATGTTCAAGCGGTATCCCGATACCTACCGTATGCGGGTTTTTCCCACGCGTCGCAGTGCCACTCACCCCAAGGTTGAGCAGGATGCCACCGCCGTTGGCGCTCAGCAGGTGGAGTTGGCTGAAGGCGGTAATGGCCTGGTGAATCTTTATGGCCAGGGTGCGGCCGCGTTTCCGATTCCAAAACAGGGTGTGGAAGTTATCTGGAACCACGTCACGCGATATCGCAACAATGCGGGATTGAAGCGTCGTTATACGCAGATTCCGGTCCAGGCCAACGGCAATTTTGCACCGGTGCTGTTCGAAGACGAATCGATCCCCGTAGCGCGCATGGACGATGGGGAATATCCGAACCGTCTTTTCGTCTTTCTGCAGCGGGTTCTCGCACCCGCGCGCCTGGAAGGCGATGTACTGCTGGTGCACGAAAATATCGACCAGGTGGCGGAGCCGCGCAAGGCCTGGGTCTACAACGCGGGTCAACGGCGCGTTCGACTTGCGCCCAACATCGCCTATGACGGTCCGGGTACCGCGTCGGACGGCCTGCGCACAGCCGATGACCTGGACATGTTCAACGGAGCCCCGGATCGTTACGAGTGGGAACTCGTTGGCAAGAAAGAACTGTACATTCCCTACAATTCCTTTGACCTGCGTCGGGGTGACCTGAGCTATAAGGACATCATTCAGCCGGGACACATGAACCCCGAGTACCTTCGCTATGAGTTGCATCGGGTATGGGTGGTTGAATCCCGCTTGAAGGAGGGCGCGCGCCATATCTACGCCCGTCGTACCTTCTATGTCGATGAGGATTCCTGGCAGATTTCGGTCATCGATCACTACGATGGACGTGGCGAACTGTGGAAGATGAAAGAAGGGCACAACATGATGCACTATCAGGTGTCTGTGCCCTGGCTGGCCGCCGAGTCACTCCACGACCTGGTGTCAGGTCGTTACATTGTCATCGGTCTGGATAATGAAGAAAAAGGATACCAGTACGATTTTGGCTACCGTGGAAACTACAGCGACTTTACTCCGTCAGCTCTGCGCCGCGCCGGCCGCCGCTGATCATCGCCGGTCCCGGCTGCGCGACAGCCTGGGCCGACTCTTTGCGGCGTTACTGATTGCGCTCCTATCGCCGTCGGCATTCGCCGATGGCGACCTCGTTTTTTCACCGGCTCCCTCCATGGGAGAGCCCACGGCCCGGCAGCTCCTGGATCTTGAGCGGGCCGGCGAAAGACTGGTGGCTGTGGGTGCTTCGGGACTTGTGGTGCTCAGTGATGACGGGGGTGATTCCTGGCGCCAGGTCGAGGTCCCTGTGAGCGCTACGCTCACCGCCGTGCATTTTCCTTCGGCAAGGCGCGGATGGGCTGTCGGTCATGCGGGAGTGATTATTGCCTCTGACGATGGGGGTGAGACCTGGACCCTGCAGTTCGATGGGCGGCGGGCCAATGCCGCACTGCTCGCCTGGGCGACGCAACAACGCGAGACCTACGAAGCTGACCTCGCGGCTGCTGAGGAAGCGGGAGCCGACGCTGCTGAAATTGATGACCTTGCCTATCTGGCGGAGGAAGCCGTCTACCTTCAGGAGGACGCCCAGCTAGCCGTCGACACCGGGCCTGCGGATCCGTTTCTGGGCGTGTATTTTCTCGATGAACAGCGCGGCATGGCGGTCGGTGCCTACGGCATGGTGTACCGCACGGAAAACGGCGGTCAGGACTGGCGCATCCATGTGTCCGAGATCGACAATCTCGATCGTTTTCATTTGTATGCCCTGGCACAGGACGCCGGCGGAGCGCTGTATCTCTCGGGGGAGGCGGGACTCCTGTATCGCTCCACCGATGAGGGTGTGACCTTCGAGCGTTTCTTTGATGTATATGACGGCAGTCTCTTCGGTTTGCTCCCATATGGGGAGGGCATGCTCGTTTATGGATTGCGGGGCAACCTGTTCACGACCGACGCGACGGGGAGCGCCTGGCGACGTCTCGACAGTGGCAACCGCAACAGTCTCTATGGAGGCACGCGTCTGGACAATGGCGACTTGCTGCTCGTGGGGGCCGGTGGGCGAATCCTGAGTCTGGGGGCTGACGGCAGCGCGCAATTACTGCAACACCCGTCTCGCAGTACCTTTTCATCGGCGTTGCAGGGCCCTGACGGCCGTATCTGGCTGGTGGGTATGGATGGCCTCGCACGCTTTGATGAGGCGAAAGAAGTCGGGGAGAACGATTGATGAGCGTGACCGAGAGT
Source organism: Gammaproteobacteria bacterium (assembly GCA_030433415.1). Classification (GTDB taxonomy): domain Bacteria; phylum Pseudomonadota; class Gammaproteobacteria; order Pseudomonadales; family Halieaceae; genus Congregibacter. The sequence goes on from JAUIMF010000001.1 coordinate 58,494, forward strand.
TACACCCTCGACGCCGATGACGGACGCCTGCGACCAGCGATCGGTCGTTTTATTTTTGCCCTGAGAGTGCCCTTACTGCTGGCCTTTGCCGTGGCTACGGCGTTCTTCCTGTGGCAGGTGACGATGCTGCGGCCTGACGCCAGCTTCGAAAAAATGATCCCGGTATCTCACCCCTACATCCAGAACTTCCTCAAAAGCCGCGATGATCTTCGCGGTCTCGGGAATTCCGTGCGTATTATTGTGGAGACATCCGAGGGCGACATCTTTACCACGGAGTTCCAGGATCTGCTGCGGCGCATCACCGACGAAGTGTTCTACGTCAACGGCGTAGACCGCTCTGCGCTGCAGTCCCTGTGGACACCCAACGTGCGCTGGCAGGAGGTGACCGAAGAGGGCTTCGTGGGCGGATCCGTCATTCCCGATGATTATGACGGCACACCCCGTACCCTGGCCAAGCTGCGCGAAAACACCCTCAAATCAGGACAGATCGGTCGCCTGGTTGCCAATAATTTCCGCTCCGCCATTATCGTGGCACCGCTGACCGAGACCGATCCGAGCACCGGGGAGCGCCTCGATTACGCGGCCTTCGCCGCGGACCTCGAAAGCCTGATCCGTGACAAGTACCAGTCCGACACCATCACCATTCGCATCACGGGCTTTGCCAAGCTGATAGGCGATCTCATCGAGGGGGCGTCCCTGGTCGCGGTGTTCTTTCTGGTGGCGTTTCTTGTCACCGCGGTGTTGCTGTTTATCTATTCACGTTGTGCCTGGCTGACCTTCGCTTCGCTGCTGTGTTCCACCGTGGCCGTGATATGGCAGATGGGTCTGCTGAAGGTGATGGGCATGGGCCTGGACCCCTATTCCATGTTGGTTCCCTTCCTAGTGTTTGCCGTGGGGATCAGCCATTCGGTGCAGATCGTTAATCGCTTTGGCCATTTCATCTACCACGATGTATCACGTCTTGATGCCGCGCGCCTGACCTTCGTGCGCCTGTCCAAACCGGGCTTTATCGCGTTGCTCAGTGACGGGGTGGGCTTCTTCACGCTGCGGGTCATCGACATCCCTGTGATTCGTGAACTGGCAATTGTGGCGAGCACGGGCATCGCCGTGCTGGTGCTCACGAACCTGATTCTTCTGCCCCTGGTGCTGTCTTTTACCGGTGTCTCGGTGCGCTGCCTGCGGTACCGGGCCGACAAGGATCACAGTCCCTACAGTCACTGGAACCTTATCAGCCGCACCACCGAGCGGGGTCCAGCCCTGACGATTGTTGGCGTTTGTGCGGCGCTCTTTGCGCTGGGCATCTGGTACGGCCAGAACCAGGAGATCGGTGACCTTGATCCAGGTGCGCCGGAGTTGCGTCCCGACTCGCGTTACAACCTGGACAACGCGTTCCTCACGGCCAATTACTCCACGAGTACCGATGTCTTCGTGGTCATGGCGCGCACCGGTGAGCAGCAGTGCGGCGATTATGCGTATATCGCCGCGGTAGAGCGGTTCCAGACCGAAATGCAGGCCGTGCCGGGCGTGCAGTCGGCGCTTTCCCTTGTCGACGTGTCAAAGCTGGTGATCCAGGGCATGAACGAGGGCAGTCCCAAGTGGCATGACATCAGTCGCAACCAGTTTGTATTGAACAACTCCCTGAGTCGGGCGCCAAGCAGTCTGCGCAACACCGACTGTTCGATGGCGCCGGTAATTCTATTCCTAGATGATCACAAGGCCGCTACGCTGGCGAGGGTGGTGAGCGCCGTTGAGAGCTTTGCTGCTGAACACGATAGTGACCTCGTGCGTTTCGAGATGGCGGCGGGGAATGCGGGTGTCGAGGCGGCGACGAACATTGTGATCGCGGAAGCGCAGACCCAGATGCTGCTGTGGGTCTATGGGGTCGTAATTTTGTTGTGCCTGCTCAACTTCCGCTCGGTGCGGGTGACGACCTGCATCATAGTGCCGCTGGCCCTGACCTCGGTGCTTGCCCAGGCGTTGATGGCGGCGCTGGGTATCGGAGTGAAAGTAGCTACGCTGCCGGTGATCGCCCTTGGTGTGGGTATTGGCGTGGACTACGGGATCTATATTTACTCGGCGCTGCAGTTCTACCTGCATCGGGGTGAGCCACTGCGGGTCGCCTACTACGAAGCACTCAAGAGCAGTGGTACGGCCGTGGCCTTTACCGGCCTCACGCTGGCGATCGGCGTAGGAACCTGGATCTATTCGCCCATCAAGTTCCAGGCCGATATGGGCTTGATGCTGACCTTCATGTTCTTCTGGAACATGCTCGGCGCGCTGTTGTTCCTGCCCGCGTTGGCCTATCTGTTCTACAGTCGCGACGAGCGCGATCAGGGTGTTGTCAGCGAGGCTTGAGGTCTCAGCCTGCCAGGCTCTCAAAGCGGTTGCGGTCGAGGTTTTTCCGCACGTTATCAATCGGGAATAATTCGCCGTTCATGGCAATATAGACGCCCGGTGCTGCGCTCGTCAGGGCGCCAATCGCGCAACCGATGTTGAAGATCGCGTCGGAGTTCTTCATGGCCGCCGGCTGTAGGGCACCTGTGAGTACGATGGTTTTGCCGGCGATGCCTTTCAAGGCCTTGCCGGTCTGGACCATGCCGTCGGTTCCATGGGTTATCAGCACATGGGCCTCGCTGCAGCGCTGGGCGCAGTCGCGGATTTTGGCCCGATCAGCGTCGTCCATATCCAGGCTGTCCTTGCGCAGTGCCGACTCCACGGTGAAGGGGAAATGCACCCCCATGCTCTCCAGGAGTTCACCGATGACCGGTTCTCCCACCTGATAATCGCTCTTGGCATCAAAGTAAATCTTGTCGATGGTGCCGCCGGTGGTGATGATGTGCAGGTTCATGGCTCGAAAATACTGGGGGAGAGCGCGCATCCTCCTATATGGCCGCGCGTGTGTCGAGGGTCCCTGGGGAACTCCTGCGGTACTGCAGCGTCTGTATACGCCAGTGCCTATAATGGGCAGGAAACCGGGGAGGTCCATGCATGGGATTTTACGAGCGGTATGTGCTGCCGCACTTTATCAATTGCGCTTGTGGCACCAGGCCAATCATGAAGCAGCGCGAGAAAGTAGTGCCGGTCGCCTCGGGAACGGTACTGGAGATCGGCATCGGCACGGGCCTGAACCTGCCGTACTACGATGCTTCGCGGATCGAGCGACTCATCGGCCTGGATCCGTCAGAACGATCCTGGGAGCTGGCGGGCAAGCGGGCGGCCGCGCTGGAGTTTCCCGTGGAATTTATCGGGTTGCCCGGTGAGGCGATCCCCCTGGCCGATCACAGCGTCGATACGATTGTGATGACTTTCAGTCTGTGCACAATTCCCGATCCCGTTGCGGCCCTTGAGGGAATGGGTCGCGTACTGCGACCCGGCGGACGCCTGTTGTTTGCCGAACACGGGCTCGCCCCCGACGCGTCAGTACGTCGCTGGCAGGATCGTCTGGATCGTCCCTGGGGTGTGTTGGCCGGGGGTTGTCACCTGAATCGCGATATTCCCGAGTTGCTACGCCAGGGTGGATTTGCGCTGCAAGAGATGGACAGCATGTACCTGCCGGGCACGCCGCGCTTTGCCGGTTTCAATTACTGGGGCACGGCGGAGCACGCCTGAGCACCTGAGAACTCCCGTGCGCCAGTTGCTGCTGACCGGGCTCGTCCTGGGTTTGCTCACGTCGCTCTCGAGTAGCGCGGCGACGCTGCGCTATCGCGTCGAGGGTGTCGACGATGCGCTGCGCAGTAATATTCGTGCCTATCTGGGGCTGTCGCCTGAGACCCAGGCGGATGCGGAGCGGTTCCTGCTCGTTGCATCCCAGCGCACGACCCGGGCACTGGAAGCCATGGGTTATTACCGGGCCGCCGTACGTATTGAGGAAGACCGCAGCGTCACACCCCGGCGCGTCACCGTGATCGTGGACCCTGGTGATCCCCTGCTTTACACCGACGTACAGGCGAGTATTGCAGGGCCGGGCGAGGATGACGCCTCTCTGCTGGCGGTCCTCAAACAGCATGTTCCAGCAGTGGGGGACGTGCTTCACCATGGCCGCTACGAACTGCTGAAGGAGGAGTTGCAGCAGCAGGCAAGACGTCAGGGCTACTTCGACGGCGAATTCCAGACTGCGCAGATCGTCGTGGATGTCACCGCCGATACCGCAGCGATGAACCTGGTCTTTGCGACAGGGTCCCGCTACACATTTGGTGAGCTACGCGTTGGCAGCACAGAGCAGGATCTCTCGCTGGTCAGACAACTCAGCCCCTTCGTTGAGGGTGAGCCCTATCGCGATGATCGCCTGCTGGTGTTACGCCAGCGGCTGCTGCGTCCCGGGTACTTCCGTGGTGTGACGGTGCAGCCGCTGGTGAGCGAACGGCAAGATGGCCAAGTGCCCGTGCGCGTCGAACTGACACCTGCCTCAGCGCACAGCTTTGAAGTGGGCGTGGGTTACAGCACCGATACACGGCAACGATTGTCGCTCGTGTGGCAGAGCCCGCGCCTGAATACCTGGGGCCACAGCCAGGAGACCAGCCTGCGTTGGTCCCCTGTGAATCCGGAAGCACGCTTTACTTATAGTATTCCCCTGGACCCGGCATCCAACGACGTCCTTCAGGGCATCGCCCGACTTGAGGACAATGAATACGGTGATCTCGAAAGCCACCAGCGGGCATTCTCCCTGCGACGTGAGCGGACCCAGGGCGCTCGCGTAACCAGTGTGCACGCGCGAATTCTCGATGAGGAGTGGGGCGTGTTTACCGACAGCTTCTCGGCAAACTTCGTACTCGCCGGGGTTACATTTTCCCAGCGTTACCGCCGCGGCTCGCTGGTGGATCCTGAGCTGGGATTCAGTCAGTTTTACAGCATAGAGGGTGCGAGCATTGCGGCGGGTTCCGATGAGGATGTGCTGCGTCTCTATGGCAGCCTGGCGGGTGTATACCGTCTGGGTGAAAAGTGGCGTGCTGTGGCACGTGGCGAAGTGGGGCACCTGTGGAGCAGCAGTCGCCAACCCCAGGACCTTCCTCCCTCGCTGGCGTTCTTCGCCGGGGGCGACAACAGCATTCGGGGCTATGGCTACCAATCGGTTGGACGAGAAGTGGCACCGCGCCTGCTCGATGCACAGGACGAGGTGGCGGCGAAGTCCCTGGTCGTCGGCGGCTCGCGTCTGCTGACAGGCAGTCTCGAGGTGCAGCGCTACTTTGGCGAGCGCTGGCGGGGGGCGCTGTTCGTGGACGCGGGCGATGCCTTCGTCGATGATTTTGAAACGAATATCGGCATTGGTTTTGGCGTGCATTACCTCTCGCCAGTAGGCGCCCTGCGTGTTGAACTGGCCAACCCGGTGACCCGGGACGGCGGCTCCTGGCGCCTGCATATCAACATTGGAGCCGAGTTTTGAAACCGCGCCAATCCCGGGGTCGGACTCTGCGCCAAACGATACGCTGGACGCTCGGCGTAACGCTTCTCACCTTACTGGTGGTCGGCCCGGCGTTGATGCTGTTCACGCAGTTGGGTCTGAGGATGCTGGTAACCCTGGCGCCACGCATCGATCTTGAGGTGGCGGGCGTTGAGGGCAGTCTTGTTGGCGGCGCTCGGGCGAGCAGACTCCGATATGCGAATGAGTCGGTGCTCGTGGTCGCCGAAGGTGTAGAAGTCAAAGTGGACTGGCGCTGTGCCGTGTATTCCACCGTCTGCCTGCGCCACGCGCATATCGAGCATCTTGAATTGGACGTCTTTACGAGCGGTGGGTCGCGTGAACCCGTGGCCCTGCCACTACCCTGGGGGCCCGACGTTGAGATCGATACGCTGACTATCAACACCCTCGCCGTGGCGTCGGGCGATTGGCGTGAACGTATCGACAAACTGGAGCTACGAGGCTCGCTTTCTGCAACGCAACTGCGGATTGATCACCTCGCGTTGCATCGCGAGGACGCCGCGCTCAACGCCAGTGGCAGTCTGAATCCCCTGGGTCAGTGGCGCCTGGTCTCACAACTGCAATTCGGATCGTTACCATCGCCGGAACAACTGACGCTACCACTGCACTATAGACTCTCGGCCAGCGGCGACTTGCAGGCACTGCAGGCATCGCTGGAGTCCCCGCAAAATCCGCAGCTGCGTCTGGATATGAAGGCGCAGCCACGCGGTGATCTGTTGCACCTGTCGGGAGTGGCCCAGGGAGTCACTTCCCTTATCAACAACCCACAACAGCTTCGTGGTGTTGAGGCGGTGGGAGGGTTGACCTTTGATGTGACGCTGGGAAATGCGCTGTTGGATCTGCAGCTCATTCAGGACCTGGCAGGTATCGAAGCACGTCCGCTGACGGTGGCGGTACATCTACAGGCCGATGGGAGCGACTGGCAGCTCAAACAGGCGGAGCTGCGACGCGACGGCGAGTTACCGCGGGTGGAAGTGTCCGGTCCTCTGGGTACGCCCACGGCGCTGACACCCCGGCTGCAACTGCGCTTTTTGGACTTTACGCCTGTTCCCGAATTTGGACGTGTCCTGGAGCGTGTCAACGGGAGTGCCTCTTTGCAGTTTGCGATCGAGGACGTCGTGAACAGCTGGCAACTGCAGAGCGAAGCACTTGTGCTGGATATTGCGGCACAGCGCTACGTGATCAGTGCGGATTTGCGGGCGGCGGACAAACTACCAGCGGGGAGTGCACAGGTGCAGGGCCGTGGTCTCGACGATCAACCACTGACGCTGATGTACGCGCGGGGTGACGAGGTAGATGCGGCAGCACGCGTATGGTCACCAGAGGCGATCACTTATCAGCATCTAAGCTTCAGTAACGTCGATCTGGAGCTGGTGCCGGGAGCTGAACTGCAGATGCAGCTACGTACCAGGGGCGATATTGAGACCACGTTCCGTGTGCGTAGCCGAGAGTCCGCCACGGGGGCGGAGTTTTCTGTTGAGCCGTTTGTATTGGCATACCAGGGCCAGTCAATACGCAGTGATGCAGCGGTACACGGACGGTGGCGCAGGGATGCCCGGACGTTTGAGATCGATGCGATATGCCTCATTTGGCGCGAGTCGTCGGTCTGCGGCGAAAACCTGCGCCTCGGCGAGCAAGGCGAGGTGAACCTTGCCTTGAGCGTACACGAGGACTATCGCGGGGAGGTGTCTGGCAAACCGTTTGCTGTGGCGGGTCGGGGCAAGGGTGAGGTAGGGGTCCGCTGGAGAGAGCGGGTGCTTGAGTACGCAGACGTCGACCTGGATTTCTCGCAGTTGTCCTTTGACGCCTTCGCGGCATCGAACACGTCAGCGCCTGTGGTGTTCGATGTCGCGCGAGTGAAAGGGAGGCTTGATCCGACCGGCGAAACGCTGACGGTGGAATTGACTTCTCCGCGGGCGGGGGCCCTGACTGGAGCGTTCTCGCGTCGATCCGGTGAGCTCGACGGCGAACTCCGTTTGGACGCACTGGGGCTGGTGGCCCTCGACGATATGCTGCCTGAACTGGATCTGCACACCGGTCAGATTGATGGTCGGGTGCGAGTTGCAGGTACGCTGTCCCATCCGCGCTTTGAGGGACGACTGAATCTTCGTGATGGTGCGGCAACCTTGAGCACGCTAGAAACGGAACTTGTGGACGTCGATCTTGATCTGATCAGCGATGCGCAGTCGCTCGTGGTACACGGGACTGCCATGCTCGGTTCCGGGCCCGTCAGGGTAGAGGGAGTCTGCTGCGACGACGAGCGATTCCGGTTGACGATAGAGGGTGATCGCAATCGTCTACGCCATGCCGTTGGCCTGGATGTTGTTGCGTCATCGCGGCTCGCCCTGGATTTTACGCGTGAAAGCCTGACCGTCCGTGGCGATGTGGATGTGCACGAGGGGCTACTGGAGCACAACGCTCTACCTGACGGAGGCGTGCCCATTTCTCGTGATGTGATACGTGTGGATACACCTGATGGGCCTGTGAGACGTTTTATGCTGGTGGCGGATCTGGGCACCCATATTGAACCCGGTTTTACGCTGCGTACCTCGATGCTTGAAGCGACGCTCGGCGGCGACCTCCGTTTGCAGCGGCGTGCGGATGACAGCACCAGCCTCTTTGGTGATCTACAGGTGCTCGGCGGGGAGTTACGTGCCTACGGACAGACGCTGCGACTGGGAGATGGCTCCGTAGGATTTCTCGGCGATCCCCTGAACCCCGACCTGAACCTCAGTGCCGAGCGGGAGATTCGAGGCGAGAATCTGCGCGTGGGCTTTCGTGTTCGGGGCAGCCTCGACGAACCGGAACTGGTGCTGTTTTCAGATCCCCAGCTTCCTGAACGTGAAACCCTGTCCTATCTGGTGCGGGGTCGCGGACCGGATGCGGGTGCGAGCGTTGATGGTACGGCCATGGCCTTGTCGCTGGGTGCATCGGCATTGAATCGCTCCGGCGTACTTGCGCCGCTGGAATCCATTCCGGGGCTGTCAGACGTAAGTCTCAGTGCAGAGGGTTCCGATGACGACGTCGCGGCAACGATCAGTGCCTACGTCGGGCGGCGTCTCTACCTGAGTTACGGTGTGGGTCTCTATGAGCCGATCAGCGCGCTGACGGCGCGCCTGTATCTCAGGTCAAGACTGTGGCTTGAGGTCGTGAGTCGCCTCGAAAGTTCCTTTGATCTGTACTACCGCTTCGATATCGATTGATGGACACGACATCATGCATGCAGAAAAACCGATGGATGTAGTCGCGAGGGTAGTGCAACCATGGATCCTCTGACCCAGGGCAGCCTGGGCGCCGCATTGCCCCTGAGCGCCGCAAAACGCGGTGAGCAGACCATGGCCATGATCTGTGGGTTTCTTGCCGGTATGGCGCCAGATCTCGATGTGTTGATTCGCTCATCATCGGACCCGCTGCTGTTTCTGGAGTATCACCGCCAGTTCACCCACTCCCTGGTGTTTATTCCGGTGGGTGCGGCATTGGTGAGCCTGGCGCTTTGGGGGATCTTCGGTCGGCGCCGGGGCTGGGCACCGATGCGCGTCTATCTCTATTGCCTGCTTGGCTACGCGACCCATGCCTTGCTCGATGCCTGTACCACCTACGGCACGCAGTTGCTCTGGCCGTTCACCGATCGACGCTTCGCCTGGAACAACGTGTCGATCATCGATCCCCTCGTGACGATCCCCCTCATCGTCGGTATCGTTTTCGGGCGCTGGCGCCAGACACCCTGGCCGCCGCGCGCAGCCTTTGTCTGGGTGCTCTGCTACCTGTGCCTGGGAGTGCTGGCACGGGACTGGGCGCGGGAGGAGGGCTACGTGCTGGCCCGGTCCCGCGGGCATACGCCGTTACACCTGGAGGCGAAACCGAGCTTCGCCAACATCATTCTCTGGAAGATCGTGTATCGCGACGGTGACCGCTACTACGTGGACGCGGTGCGCCTTGGGCCCAGGCCCCGGGTTTATCCCGGAGCTTCCGTGGCGGCGTTGGATCTGTCACGGGACCTGCCCTGGCTCGACCCGACGTCGGTTCAGGCTCGCGACGTGGAGCGATTCCGCTGGTTCAGCATGGGATATCTGGCGGTGGATCCGCACCAGCCCGGGCGCATCATGGATCTGCGTTATTCGTTGCTACCGAATGAAATTCGACCCCTGTGGGGCATCGAACTGAACCCCACGGCGCAGCAGGAGCACGTGCTATACACGACGCTCCGAGGCACCGATCGTGACACGCTGGCGTCGCTGGTGGCGATGCTCCGCGGCAGGGACCTTCCGCTTACGCCTCGGCCGCCGTCCAACTCGCCTGTGCCGCCCTGAGTGCTGCGCCGGGCTCTACCGTCAGCCCCTGCTGCTGCAGCGCTGCTTCGAGGGCGGTGAGGCACAACACGACGTTGCGACGGCGGCTGGAGTGGCCCATCAGGCCAACGCGCCAGGTCTTGCCTGCCAGGGCGCCCAGACCCGCACCGATCTCCAGATCGTAGTCCTGCAGAAGCTGTGTGCGCACCGTGGCGTCGTCGATGCCTTCGGGAATGCACACGGCGTTGAGCTGCGGCAGTCGGTGCTCCGCCGCGACAGCCATCTGCAAGCCCATGGCTTCCAGTCCCGCGACCAGGGCGTCGTGGTTACGGGCGTGACGGGCGATGGCCGCGTCCAGGCCCTCGTCGCGCAGCATTACCAGCGATTCATGCAATGCATACAGCGCATTGACTGGCGCAGTGTGGTGATAGGCACGTTTGGTTTCGCCGCCCCAGTAGCCCATGACTAACTGCATGTCGAGGAACCAGCTCTGCACTTTGTGCTCTCTGGCCATGATGCGCTCTACGGCGCGCTGGCTGAAGGTGACAGGCGAAATGCCAGGCACGCTGGACAGGCATTTCTGTGAGCCGGAGTACACCGCGTCGGCACCCCATTCATCCACCTTGAGCTCAATGCCACCGAGCGACGTGACCGTATCCATGATCACCAGGGCGTTGTTGTCGTGGGCGAGGGCACACAGGGTTTTGGCGTCGCTGCGCACACCGGTCGACGTTTCGGCATGGACAAAGGCCAGCGTCGATGCCTCAGGATGATCAGCGAATGCCTGTCGGACCTTTGCCACGCTGACCGGATCGCCCCAGGCGTCCTCTACCATCACCGCCGTAGCACCGCACCGTTCCACGTTCTCTTTCATGCGACCGCCGAACACACCGTTCTGGCACACGATGACCGTGTCACCCGGCGATAGCAGATTGACGAAGCAGGCTTCCATACCTGCGGAACCCGGTGCCGAAATGGGCAGAGTTAGCTGGTTTTCCGTCTGAAACGCGTACTGAAGCAGTTCCTTGATCTCATCCATCAGGGCGATGAACTGGGGGTCGAGATGCCCGATGGTCGGTTGACCCAGAGCGGCGAGCACCCGGGGTGCGACATCCGAGGGGCCCGGGCCAAGAAGCGTGCGCTGGGGCGGAAAGAAGCTGGAAGTCACGATGTATTACCTCTCGACATGGGATGATTCCGGGGCGCGCGAGTATACCTAGCACCGTGACGATGTGACAGCGCCCCTTGAGGCGCGACCGGCCCTGTGTCAGCATCTCGGCCTTTCCCCGGATTCTTCTGATGTTCTTGTCTTCCCAGTCTGCCCCGCAAGTGCTCGCAGTCGCGTGCGCCAGGCTGTCGGTTCTCGGCCTGCTGTTGCTCGGTGCCTGCGCCGCGCCTGAGCGCGTCACGCAGGAAGTGGCCGCCGAACCGGTGGATATGAGTGGCCACTGGGAGCTGGATTACGGTCGCAGCGATAACCTGCAAGCGCGTTTCAACAGCATGATGCGCGACCAGCGAAAACAGCAGGCCAGCCGTCCACCCACCGAACGCGCGGGTGGCGTGGTGGTCGGCTCGCCCACGTCGTCGCAGGAAACGCTCGTCGGTCTGGCCCAGATGGCGGAGCTCGTGACCCAGTCACAGTTACTCGAAATCGAACAGAGCCGTGTGGCGATACGGGTACAGCGCGAAGACAACTTCTCGCTGGCCTGTGATTACGGCCCCGATGCTCCCGTCGAAACGGATTACGGCGTTGGTCGGGAGCGCTGCTTCTGGGATGGTAGGCAGCTCGTATTTCAGCTGCGCCTTCCCGAAGGCCTGGATATCGTGCATCGCCTGTCTGTTGCAGAGTCCGGGCAGACCCTGGGGATTGTGACGAGTCTCTATTCCACGGGGGTTTCCGTGCCGTTTTCGATTCGTCGTATCTATCGCCGCTACGAGCCGGGGAGCAGTGGCTATCGGTGTAAGGAGACCCTGACCCGAGGTCGCGTGTGTACTACGGAGTCGGCGCCATGATCAGTCGCCTTCGCGAGCTGCTCCTGCTGCTCACTCTGGGACTCGGCGCCTGCCAGACCGGTCCGGTCAGCTCTGTGCCGACCGTAAACAAGCCAGTCGCAGAGGTCGTCCCCGCCGTGGGTGATGTACCCCTGCAAGTGGTATCGCCGCTTTCGCCGGTGCTCGATATGGCGGTGGTGGTCTTTGATCAGGGCGTGGGTGAGAGCGAAGACGCACAGCGCGTGTTTCCTACCGTGCGCAAGGCGGAGTCGTTGCTCATGCCGGTCACGCTGGCCAGAACCCTGGAAGCCAGTGGTGCGTTCCCCCTGGTGCGTGTGGTGCACGATGGCAGAATCACATTACCCCTTGTCCTCACGGGCGAAATTATTCGCGCTGACGGGGCCGAGCTGGAATTGCGTCTGGAACTGCGCGCCGCCGACGGCGATGTATTGCTCAATCGTCGCTATAGAGACGTCGCCCAGCCGTCCGACTACCCCGTTGCAGAAGGTGAGGAGCCCTTCGCGGATCTTTATCGCGCGGTGAGCAATGATGTACTGCGTGCTGTCAATGCACTGTCGGTGTCGCGGCGGGAGCACCTTCAACGCCTGGCCCTGCTGGATTTTGGTGCGCAGATGGCGCCGGGCACGTTCTCGCGATTCGTCGAGGCTGGCGTCGACGGGCGAAGACAGGTTGTATCGTACCCCGCCGAGGGTGACCCCATGCTGAGTCGCCTGCAGCGTATTCGGCGGCAGGACGATCTGTTCATCGATACCGTCGACGAGCAGTACAGCGATCTGTACGACCGCGTTGTACTCAGCTACGGTCTCTGGCGCGAATACAGCTTCGAGTTGCAGCGCTACGGCGAGGATTACCGCGAGCAGGCACAGGAGCGTAAGCGCACGGCGCGTCGGGGCACCTTTGGCGCGATGCAGCAGGTTTACGCCAGCTACCGCAAGGTGAAGATACAGGAGGAGGATCTGCGCGACCTGGTCGCGGGCTTTGCCGGAGAATCCCTCGAGACCGTGCTGGAGGTCGATGACGGCGTGATTCGCCTGCAGGGCAGCGTCGATGAACGCTACGCGCAGTGGCGTAGCATCATGGAGCGCATCTACGGCCTTGAATCTGCAGTGCCTGATGCCGCGCGATAGGTTACCTTGGTAACTAATCCAGTCTGGAGAATGCGGTAGCGATGACAGACAAACGCAAAGACAAACCCAAAGACAAGCACAAAGACAACGATACAGGCGACGACCCGAGCGCGCACAGCGAGCGAGGCGTCGTTTCGCTGCTTGACGGGTTGATCAAGCGCGCTGGCAAGGTCGCCGGTGGCACGCTCGATATGGCCATGGATGTGGCCACCATGAGCGCCATGTACGGTGACGGCTGGATTCGGGACTTACTCGCCAACTCCGCCTCGCCAGAGCGCCTCGAGGCGATGGCGGAGGCCGGGCACTTTTTGCGCGATGCCCGTGAGACCGCAGGACTGTCCCTGCGCGAGCTATCCGAGAGTCTCGATCTCGGTGATGACAGCGTGCTCGGCGATGTCGAACGAGGTGAGGCGATCCTGCCCCTGGAATTGATGCTGCGCACCGCCTCGCTCCTGGCTCGCCACGATCCCATTCCCTTTCTTATTCGTTTTCTGCGCTCGTACAACCCGCGCCTGGAGGCGACGCTGGAGCAGTGGGGCGTGATGGCCCTGCCGCGGAACTACGAACGCGAGCGCCGCTTTATCAACCTGTACCGCCAGCACGATTTTCTGCGCGAACTCGATGACGATGCCTACCAGCGCTTCATCGAATACATGGACGGCTCGACGCGCCTGGTGGTCGAGGTCATGGAGCGAGAGGGCGCCATCGGGCGTAGCCGGACGCCCCGAAAGACCGCCGCGAAAAAATCCGCAGCGCCCAAGTCCACAACAAAGAAGTCGCCCGTGCGTAAGAAAACCCCGCGTCGAGCTTCCGCGCCCTCCACCGATCGTGACAATGATGACGCAGCGTCTCGTCCGGTTGTGCGCAAGGTCAAACCGCGCAATGCCCCCAAATCCTGAGTTCCCAGCATGAATAACGACGCTCCCCGGGAGTGGCTTGCCGCCTGCCCAAGAAGTCTTGCGCCCCTGTTGGCGCAGGAACTGCGGGATCTTGGCGCTACCGAGACTCGCGAACATGCGTCGGCGGTGGTCTTTACGGCAACCCGCGCGGTTATGTATCGCGCCTGCCTGTGGTCGCGTGTCGCCAGCCGGATCCTCATGCCGGTAGGGGAAGTGGCCGCCGGAGATGCGGATCAACTGCACGCCGGCATTGTCGCGATGCCCTGGGAGAAACTGCTGGGCGAGGGCAGCTTTGCCGTGGATTTTCACGGCAGCAACCGGGAATTGCGCAACACACGCTTTGGTGCGCAACGGGTCAAGGATGGCATCCTCGATCGGTGCCGCAATGCGGGGATCCGGTTGCCTGTTGTCGATCCGCAGAACCCGGGCATTCGTATCAGCGTGCGCCTGCGGGGCAGGGTCGCAGACGTTGCCCTGGATATGGTGGGCGAGAGTCTGCACCGGCGCGGCTACCGTACCGGCGCGGGTGAGGCGCCATTAAAGGAAAATCTCGCTGCCGCCGTATTGCTGCGCGCCGGCTGGCCAGCCCTGATCAAAGAAGGCGGTGCGCTCATCGATCCCATGTGTGGTTCGGGGACGCTACTCATCGAGGGCGCCCTGATGGCGCTGGACTACGCGCCGGCGCTACAACGTGAGCATTTCGGTTTTATGAACTGGGGCGACCATGATGAAACCCAGTGGCGGGCAGTTCTCGCGGATGCCAAGGGTCGTGCGGAGCGGGGATTAGCGGGGGAACTGCCCGAGATTCGGGGCTATGACGCCGATCCGAGGGTGTTGAACCGGGCCCGCGAGAATATTGCCGCCGCCGGCTTGTCCAAGATCGTGCGCGTTACGGTTAAGCCCCTGGAAGAACTGCGCAAGCCAACGCACCGGCCTCTGCCTGTGGGACTGGTGATTACGAACCCGCCCTATGGGGAGCGTCTGGGCGATCGCAAGCGCCTGCCCGCGCTTTACAGCGCCCTCGGCGAGTGCTTGCAACGTGAGTTCGAGGGTTGGTGTGCCGCGGTGCTCGCCGGTGATCGGGAACTGGGCAAAGCCCTGGGACTGCGCAGTCACAGGCAGTACGAGATGCTCAACGGTCCACTACCCGTGCTGCTCGTGCTGCTGCAACTGACAGACAATCGGTTCGTGGCGCCCGCCGGGGATCCCTGGGGCGCTGCGAGCACCCCAGATTCGTCAGCGCCCGATTCCGGGAGCGGGCAGGTTGCTCTCTCCGGTGCGCAGGAGGCCGACTTGTCCGAGGGCGCCGCAATGTTTGCCAACCGCCTGCGCAAGAACCTGCGGCGCCTCAAACCCTGGCTAAAGAAGACTCAGCAGCAGGCCTATCGGCTCTACGATGCCGATATGCCCGAATACAATCTTGCCGTGGATCGTTACGGGGATTGGCTGCATGTGGCGGAGTACCGGGCACCGGCAAGCGTCGATGCTGACGTAGCGGCCCGACGACTGGACGAGGCAATGACCGCGCTGGCCCAAGTCACCGATATCCCGTCGGGGCAGATCGTGCTCAAGGCCCGGGAACGCCAGCGCGGCCGTCAGCAGTATGAGCGTCGCGGCCGCGACGCCGAGGAATTGCGGATCAGGGAAGGCGAGGCCACGCTGCTCGTGAACCTGCACGACTATCTGGACACGGGGCTGTTCCTGGACCATCGGCCTCTGCGCCGGCGCATCGCCGAAGAGGCGGGAGGCAGACGGTTCCTGAACCTGTTCTGTTACACCGGCAGCATGACGGTGCAGGCGGCGATCGGTGGGGCGACGGATTCTGTGAGTGTCGACCTCTCCAACACCTACCTGCGCTGGCTCGAGCGAAATTTGCGCGCCAACAAAATCGACACGCGCCGGCACCGGGTCGAGCGCAGCGATGTGCTGGCGTGGCTGCGCGGTAATCAGGAGCCCTTCGACCTGATCGTGGTCGACCCTCCGTCGTTCTCAAACTCCACCCGCGTGCCAGGGAGTTTTGACGTACAACGGGACCACCGCGGGCTCATCGATCTTGCGATGGCGAGCCTGGCACCCGGTGGTACGCTCTATTTTTCTAACAACCGACGTAAGTTCCGCCTTGCGCCCGAGGTGAGTGAACGCTACGACTGCGCCAACGTCACAGAGCAGACGGTTGATCCGGATTTCATCCGGCGCCCGGCACCCCACGGTTGTTGGCGATTACGCCATCGAGATAAGCCTCAGTGATCTTGAGAAAAAAAGTTATCCACAAGCCTTGTCAGCCCATAAATTGCTGTGTTAAAGCTCTGTTAACTTTTCAGTCAATCTAGGTATATTCAATAAAACTATGTAATTAAAAGAAAAAATAGATAATATGCGATCCGAAAGAAAATTAGCCGCAGAGCCGAGGGAATTAACCAAAGCGCTTGCATTTTATTTGCGCACCACCTTATCCACAGATCTGGGGTGTCTGGGCGAGTCGTTCGAGCCGCTGCTGTGCTGATTGTTTGGCACAGCCAGTCGGGGGCCAGCGCCAGCCTTGCCCGGGCGGCCTGGAAGGGTGCTGTCGAGCAAGGTGAACCGGTCTGTCTGAGCCGCGCCGCGGATGTGGGTGCGACCGAAATTGCCGCCAGCGCCGGGCTGCTGCTGGTGTGTGCCGAGAACAGCGGACGCCTTGCCGGTGGTGCCAAGGATCTGCTGGATCGCGTGTTTTATCCGCTGATTGAGCGGCGCTGTACGCTGCCCTATGCGCTGCTGGTCAGTGCAGGGAATGACGGGCGGGGAGCGGTCGAAGAGGCGCGACGTATCTTCCGGGGCATTCCCTTTACAGAGGCGGTGGAGCCACGAATAATCCGCGGCGTTCCCGATAACGAAGCGCTTGCTGAAGCCGGTGAGCTCGGTGCGGCATTTGCCGCCGGTCTTTCCATGGGTATCTTCTGACGGGGATTGTTACTCGATTACGGGCGGGTGTCCCGCACGTTTCTCCCAGCCACTATCCCGGATGTCGCGGTAGCTTCCGCGTCGGAGGACTGAAACATGACGAAAGCAGATCAGGATGACGCTACGGTCGCGGCGGAAGTGCCATCGGGGTTTGTGCTGATGGACAAAGGGCTCGGTTTCGGGGATCACCTGCAACCGTTTTATCGACGGGTTATAGCGCAGGACTCCAGCCTTGGCTTCGTGGTGGGGCCCCAGCATCTCAATCTCATGGGTATCTGTCACGGCGGGGCGCTGATGACGCTGGCCGATATGGCGGCAGCCGTGAGCCTGCATGTGCGCCGTGATAAACCGCGCCCGGCACCCACAATCAATCTGAGCTTTGATTTCATGTCACCGGGGCTGCCCGGACACTGGCTCCAGACCCGCACGGATCACGTAGATATGAAGCGCCGGTTTGGATTCACCAGTGGCGTCGTGCTGGATGGGGACGCGGTGATCATGCGCTACAGCGGGACGTTTTTCTTACCCTCCGCGGAATCCCCGCTTGGCTCGAATCCCGGCGCCATGAATCGTCTGATCGGCGATGACGCTCCGCTGTAGCGTACTGTCGTGGCGCGGGTTGGGGCTCAGGGGCATCAGGTGGCCGATGGGTTGCGCAGAATGTCGATGAACGCCCGGGCACTGCGGGTGAGACTGCGCTCCTGGTGGTAGACCAGCCCCAGGGTGCGGGTAAGCGACGTTCCCTTTACCCGCAGGCAATGGAGTTCCTCGCTGGCCATGGTGCGTGGCAACACGGTCCAGCCCAGACCCACCGCCGCCATCATGCGTAAGGTCTCAAGGTAATTCGTCGCCATGCGCAGCTGCAGTGTTTCGCCCGCCGCGTCAAAATGCTGCTGCACGATCCGTCCTGTGAAGGTGTCGAGCCCAGGCAGAACAGCGGGATAGTCTGCCAGGGCCTTCAGGCTGATACTGTGACGGCGGGCGAGGGGATGCCTGAGGCCCACCATAATGTCGAGGGGATCGTCCCAAAGAGCTTCGCTGCAGAGCTGCGACGAATCGCCCGGACCCAGGGTGACCACCGCCAGCTCAATATCACCACGGCGCAGTCGTTCATAAGCCTGCTCTGAATCCAGAAATTCTATCGCCAGCTGCACCGCGGGGTACTGTTCCTGATAGTGCGACAGCACAGGGGGCAGACGGTGCAGGCCAATATGATGACTGGTGGCAAGACGCAGCGGGCCCGTCACGTCGCCGCGTAGATCGTGTACCGCCTGCTCCGCCCGCCGCAGGCTGTGTTCCACATCCGGTACGCGCATGAGCAGGGCGCGCCCCGCTTCGGTGAGTTCAACCTGTCGACCGATGCGGTCGAACAACGCAATATTCAGCGAGTCCTCAAGCACGGCGATGCGCTTGCTCACGGCG
This sequence comes from Gammaproteobacteria bacterium, assembly GCA_030433415.1. GTDB lineage: Bacteria > Pseudomonadota > Gammaproteobacteria > Pseudomonadales > Halieaceae > Congregibacter. The sequence goes on from JAUIMF010000001.1 coordinate 76,600, forward strand.
GGTTGGGTCAGATGCAGTTGCAATGCCGCCTGCGAGAAAGAGCGGTGCTGCGCCACGGCTGCGAACGCGCGTAAATTGGCGATATCCATAGATAACCTCAAAGAATGTAAATTATAAAAATAATAGATTGGAGTTATCGTTAGCACCAGCCTATCCTTGCGCCCTGAATCAGCATGGGAGGCGCCAACTATGGGACGCACACTCTATGACAAACTTTGGGACAGTCATCTTGTGGAAGAGCGCGAGGACGGTTCTGCGCTCATCTACATAGATCGTCATCTGGTCCATGAAGTGACCTCACCCCAGGCCTTTGAAGGCCTGCGCCTGGCGGGGCGCAATCCCTGGCGGCTGGCCAGTACCCTGGCGGTGCCGGATCACAATGTGCCGACAGAGAAAGAGGAAAGAGCGGGTGGGGTCGCGGGTATTCAGGATCCGATTTCGCGCCTGCAGGTTGAGACCCTCGACGAGAACTGCGATGCCTTTGGTATCGATGAGATTCCCATCAACGACCGCCGGCAGGGCATCGTTCACGTCGTGGGCCCGGAGCAGGGTGCGACCTTGCCCGGCATGACCGTTGTTTGCGGCGATTCGCACACCAGCACCCACGGCGCCCTGGGCGCGCTCGCACACGGCATTGGCACCTCAGAAGTTGAGCATGTGCTGGCCACGCAATGCCTGGTGCAGCAAAAGATGAAAAACATGCGCGTGCGCGTGGATGGCCGTCTGGCACCGGGCGTCACCGCGAAGGACCTCGCCCTGGCGATCATCGGCGAGATCGGCACCGCCGGCGGTACGGGCTATGCCATCGAATTCGCTGGCGAAGCGGTCGAGGGTCTCACCATGGAAGGGCGCATGACTCTGTGCAATATGTCCATCGAAGCGGGTGCGCGCATGGGCATGATTGCGGTCGATGACGTGACGATCGACTACGTGCGCGGTCGTCCGATGGCGCCCAAGGGTGAATTGTGGGATCAGGCCGTTGCGGCCTGGCGCGATCTGCATAGCGACGCCGATGCGGTATTCGATCGCGAGATCGTGCTCGATGCCGCCAGCATTGCTCCCCAGGTTACCTGGGGTACGTCGCCCGAAATGGTGGCGCCGGTGACGGCCCATATACCTGATCCCGAATCCATGGAGGCCGGTACGCGTCGCGATGCGACCACGCGTGCGCTGCACTACATGGGCCTGCAGGGTGGGGCGGCGATCAGCTCAATTCCCGTCGACCGCGTATTCATCGGTTCCTGCACCAACTCTCGGATCGAAGACCTGCGTGAGGCGGCAGCGGTTATGCGTGGACGTCATGTCGCGCAGACCGTCAAACAGGCGCTGGTGGTGCCGGGCTCCGGCGAAGTGAAGGCCCAGGCCGAGGCCGAAGGTTTGCACCAGGTGTTCATCGATGCGGGTATGGAGTGGCGTGAGCCCGGCTGCTCCATGTGCCTGGCCATGAACGCCGACAAGCTGGGCAAAGGGGAGCATTGCGCGTCGACATCGAACCGCAACTTTGAAGGGCGTCAGGGTTTTGGTGGGCGCACGCATCTTGTGAGTCCTGCGATGGCGGCCGCTGCCGCGGCGGCGGGGCATTTTGTGGATGTACGCACCCTTGAACCGGTGCAGGAGGGACAGGCATGAGAGCCTTTACGGTACACCAGGGCCTCGTAGCGCCCATGGACCGCGCCAACGTCGATACGGACCTGATCATTCCCAAGCAGTTTCTCAAGTCCATCAAGCGCAGTGGTTTTGGTCCCAATGCCTTTGACGAACTGCGTTATCTGGACGAAGGTCAGCCGGGAATGGACAACGCGGTGCGGCCGCTCAATCCCGAATTTCCGCTGAACTTTGCGCGCTACCAGGGAGCCTCGATCCTGCTGGCGCGAGAGAATTTTGGTTGTGGCTCGAGTCGGGAGCACGCCCCATGGGCCCTGGAAGATTACGGCTTCCGCGCCATCATCGCGCCGAGCTTTGCCGACATCTTTTACAACAACTGTTTCAAGAACGGAGTGCTGCCTGTGGTGCTGCCTGCGGAGCAGGTGGACGGGCTGTTCGCGGCCATGTATGCGCAGGAGGGGTATGAGCTAAAGGTGGACCTGCAGAACCAGCAGGTCGTGCTGCCTGGTGGTGAGGCATTGCCCTTTGACGTTGACAGTTATCGTCGCCAGTGCCTGCTCGAGGGTCTGGATGACATTGGCGTAACGCTCAAGAGCGGTGATGCGATCCGCCGTTACGAGGCGGCGACCGCCGCCCGTTCTCCCTGGCTGTTTCCGGAGGTAAGCCCGTGAGTCATAACGTTCTGCTTCTGCCCGGTGATTACATCGGCCAGGAAATCATTCCCGAGGCGGAAAAAGTTCTGGCGGTGGTCGCCACGCGCTTTGGCCTGGATATCCGCACTGAGCGCGGTCTCATCGGCGGAGCCGCCGTAGACGCCGAGGGCTTTCCCCTGCCGGCGAGTACGCTCGAAAAAGCCCGGGCCGCCGACGCGGTGCTGCTCGGCGCCGTAGGTGGTCCGGCCTACGACAACCTCGATCGCGACCTGCGTCCCGAAAAAGGTCTCTTGCGGATTCGTTCGGAGCTGGGCCTGTTCGGCAATCTGCGCCCGGCGATCATGTATCCCCAGCTCGTCGATGCCTCCAGCCTCAAGCCGGAGCTGGTTTCCGGGCTGGACATCCTCATCGTGCGTGAGCTGACAGGCGGCATTTATTTTGGTCAGCCCCGGGGTATTCGCGAGCGCGAGGATGGCGAGCGAGAGGGCTTTAATACCTACATCTACAGCGAAAGTGAGATCAGGCGTATTGCTCGCCTGGCCTTCGAGATGGCGCGCAAACGCAACGGTCGCGTGTGCAGCGTGGACAAGGCCAATGTGCTGGAAGCAACGGTACTGTGGCGCGAGGTGGTGACAGAGCTTGCGCAGGACTACCCCGATGTCGAACTGGAGCACATGTATGTCGACAACGCGGCGATGCAGCTGGTACGGGCGCCCAAGCAGTTTGACGTGATGGTGACGGGAAACATGTTCGGCGACATTCTGTCGGATGCCGCTGCCATGCTGACGGGCTCCATCGGCATGCTGCCCTCGGCGTCGCTTAACGAAAAGGGGGAGGGCATCTACGAACCCTGCCATGGTTCGGCGCCGGATATTGCCGGCCAGGACAAGGCCAATCCCCTGGCGATGATCCTGTCGGTGGCCATGATGCTGCGTTACTCCCTCGATTGCGCGGCAGGCGCTGACGCAATTGAAGCCGCGGTCGGCACGGTTCTCGATCAGGGTTTGCGCACTCCCGATATCGCCAGCGATGGCTGTCAGCCGGTCGGCACCGTCGCCATGGGCGATGCGGTCGTTGCCGCTCTCAATGCACAGGTAAATGACAATGAGTAAAACGTATGATGTAGCGGTGGTGGGAGCCACCGGCGCCGTGGGCGAGGCCATGGTGGAGATTCTCGAAGCGCGGAGCTTTCCCGTAGGCGAGCTGTACCTGCTGGCGTCGGAGCGCTCGGCGGGTAAACGCGTGACGTTCTGCGGGAAGCAGGTGCCGGTGCAGAACCTGGCAGAGTTTGATTTCTCCAGGGTACAGATCGGATTGTTTTCTGCTGGCGGAAGTATTTCGGCAGAGTACGCGCCCAAAGCCGCTGCGGCGGGCTGCGTGGTTATCGACAACACCTCGCACTTTCGTCGTGATGACGATGTTCCCCTGGTGGTTCCCGAGGTAAACCCCCAGGCGGCGGCGGACTGGCGTCAACGTGGAATCATCGCCAACCCCAATTGCTCCACGATCCAGATGCTGGTGGCGCTCAAGCCCCTCTACGATGCGGCAGGTATCGAGCGCATCAACGTGGCGACGTACCAGGCTGTGTCGGGGACCGGCAAATCTGCAATTGAAGAATTGGCGGGCCAGACGGCGCGACTGCTCAATGGTCAGCCGGCCGAGAGCAAGGTCTATCCCAAGCAGATCGCTTTCAATGCCATTCCCCACATCGACACCTTTCAGGAGAATGGCTACACCCGCGAAGAGATGAAAATGGTCTGGGAGACCCAGAAAATCTTCGCCGACGAGTCAATTCTCGTGAATCCCACCTGTGTGCGCGTCCCCGTGTTTCACGGACACGCGGAGGCCGTGCATATCGAGACCCGCAACGCATTGAGCGCCGCGCAGGCGCGTGAACTGCTCGAGGCGGCGCCGGGAGTTACCGTGATTGACGAGCGAGAAGACGGTGGCTATGCCACCCAGGTAAGCGACGCGGCGGGAACGGATCCCGTGTTTGTCAGCCGCATTCGCGAGGATATCTCGCATCCCCGGGGCCTGAACCTGTGGGTGGTGTCTGACAATCTGCGCAAGGGCGCGGCTCTGAACAGCGTGCAGATCGCTGAGCTGCTGCTGCGCGACAATCTGCTGGACTGATTGCCGCCATTCGACCTCAGGAACGGCGCTGCGGCGCCGTTTTTCGGTGATTTTGCCCGTTGTTCACCGGCGGAGCGGGGTTGACGCCGAGTCGTGCGCGACGCTACAGTCGTGCGAGTTGCAGCATTTTGTCTGTAGTTTTCCGCAAGCTGTTGTGGCAGAAGCATTTTCCGATCGGCTGAACGCGCATTAATAAGCGTTTGCGCGGCGGTCCGCAGGACCGGTGGGCAAGGGTAGGTCGTACCGGAGACCATGGGGTGACACAGGTCGTGAAAACAGGGCGTAATAATGAAGACTAGCGTGGGTCTCAAAATGGCTGTGCGAGCGGCCGTGGTGGCTTGGGCCACAACATCGTCACTGTCAGCTTCTGCTCTTGGCCTGGGCGAGATCGATATGAAGTCGTTTCTCAACGACCCCCTCAAGGCCGAGGTCGAGCTGCTCGACACGCGTGACCTGACCGAAGATGACATCCGTATCCGCCTTGCCGCCGTTGAGGACTTTGATCGCCTTGGCGTGGACCGCAGCTATTTCCTGACCAGCATCCAGTTTGAGGTGGATGTAGACCCGGCGACCGGCCGCGGCAGGATCGTGCTGACCACCCCCGAGGCGGTGCTAGAACCCTATCTCGACCTGATCATTGAAGCGCGCTGGCCCAGCGGTCGCCTGCTGCGCGAGTACACGGTGCTGGTGGATCCTCCCGCTTTTCGTCAGGAAGTCGTGACGGTTTCGGCCTCGGAACGCGTCGAAGCCCAGCGCCCGGACAAGCCTGCGGTGGCAGAGTCCAGTGCCCCGACGTCCCCGACCGAAACCCGCCAGAGCGGCGATACCGTGGCAATGCGTGAGAGCAGCCTGCCAGCGGGAGCCATGCCCCAGCGAGATTTTTCCGCCGCGACTGCCGGCGAGCCGATGGCGGGCAGTCGCTACATGGTCAAGCGCGACGAGACCCTCTGGCAGATTGCCTCCCAGGGCAAACCTCGGGACATCTCCGTGCAACAGGCCATGCTCGACATTCAGCGCCTTAATCCCGAAGCGTTCATCAACGGCAACATCAATCAGATCAAGGCGGGATACATTATTTACCTGCCCGCTGCCGGCGAGGTCAGTTCCGATGACCTGGCCCAGGCCCTGGACGAAGTGCGGGCCCAGAATCGTCAGTTTCAGGAACGTCGAAGTGCGCCTGGCGTAACCGCAGCAGCAACGCTGCGCGTGTCAGCAGATCCCGTGGCCAGCGACAGCGTTGATGCGGCGGATTCCGCGTCCAGCGCCGATGCCCTGGCGGACATGACGACGGGCGAGGACGGCGGACCCGACATCGACTACGGCGTCGATACCCCGCGAGATAGCGACCAGGCTGCGCCTGCTGGCGCCGACGTGGCCTCGGCTGAACTGGCCGCCCAGTTGAACGCGATGGCGGATCGCCTCGATACGCTGGAACAGATTGTGGCCCTCAAGGACGAGCAGATCGCCACCCTTGAGCAGGCCCTGCGCGAAGCGCGCGAGGCGGCCGCTGCGCCCGCCGTCGAGACACCGTCGACCTCTGTGCCGGCAACGCCAGCGCCGAGCGCACCAGCCCCGGCCTCTTCGGGTGATGGCCTGCCCTGGCTTCCCATTGGCGGTGGTCTGCTCGTGTTACTGCTCGGTGGCGGATTGTTCCTTCTGCGTCGCCGTAACGCAGAAGACGATCAAGACGATGCAACGGCGGTACCTACGGTTGAACCTGACGATGACGTGTTCGCGGGTGTCAGCTTGAAGAGCGACGAGTTGGATGCGCCAGAAGAGGTCGACGCCCCGGAGCCCGCCGAACCGGAAGTCGACGATGCGCCGGAATTGCCGCCCAAAGCAGATGCGCACGACCGAGGCGGGAGCCGTGGCTACGGTGAGCGCAAGCACGACGACTACATCGATGAAGGGGCAGCGGGCGATGCGCTGGCCGAAGCAGACATCTACATTGCCTATGGTCGTTACCTGCAGGCTATCGAACTGCTGAATATAGCCATAGAAGACGAACCGGCTAATGCGGCTTACCGCGTGAAGCTGATCGAACTGTACGTCGACATGGGTGAGAACGACAACGCCGAGGCGCAGCTCGACGAATTGCGTAAGCACGGCGATGCCGGTGCCATCGCGCGGGCCGAAGCGCTGTTGGGCGGCGGCAGTGGCGATGTGTTTGATCTGGAGGATGAACCGGCCACCGAGGACACCCCGGAGCCGCCGGAACTTGCCCTGACCGACAGCCTTGAGCTCGATCTGGACGAGGATGTTGCACCCCTCGCTGAGCCTGCCTTTGATGAAGCGCCCCCCGCGGCAGAGTTTGAGTTGGAGGACGCCCAGGATGTCGATTTGCTGGCTTCCGGGGACGATGCAGAAGACCTCGGCGAAATAGAGTTTGATCATCTGGAAATCGAGGATGATGACGAACCCGGTTCCTCCGACGATGTACTCGAGGTTGGTGGCAGCGCTGATGAGTTGGACCTGTCCGAAGCGTTGGTCGGTGAAGAAGACGAAAACGTCAGCGACCCGGCGCCAGAGGGCGAAGAACTTCTCATTGCCGATGACGCGGACCAGATGGCAACCAAGCTCGATCTGGCCCGCGCCTACATGGACATGGGCGACAGCGATGGTGCCCGTACGATTCTTGAAGAAGTAGCCGACAAGGGCACGCCGGAGCAGGTACAGGAGGCCAACGAGCTCCTGGACCGCATTGGCTGAGCACTCCGCGGGTCCTTTTTCGACCCGGCCCTTGCCCCCCGGGCAGCGCATTGCCCTGCGCATTGAGTACGACGGCAGTCGTTACTGTGGTTGGCAGGCCCAGCCCAATTTACCTCACATAGCAACGGTTCAGGCAACGCTTGAGGCCGCACTCGCGGTGATTGCGACGGTCCCGGTGCGCGTTCACTGCGCGGGCCGCACCGATACCGGCGTGCATGCGACGGCGCAGTGGGTCCACTTTGATCAGCCGGTGCAGCGCAGTCTCAAGTCCTGGATAGTCGGTGGCAACGCTCAGCTCCCACCCGAGATACGCATTGCCGATGGGGTCGCAGTGCCGGCGGACTTTCATGCCCGTCACAGTGCGGTAGCGCGCCGCTATGATTACGTAATCGCCAATACTCCGACGGCGCCGGCGCTGTGGGCGCACCGTGCCCTGTGGGTACGGGGGCCATTGGATGCAGGGGCGATGCATCGCGCACTGCAGGCACTCCTTGGGGAGCAGGATTTCAGCGCGTTTCGGGCGGCGTCCTGCCAGTCCCGCACTCCCATGCGTTTTCTTGAATCAGCGCTCGTGCGCCGACACGGTGACTATCTGCAGTTGCGCCTGGTGGCGAATGCATTTCTGCATCACATGGTGCGCAATATCGTGGGCTCGACACTCGAAGTGGGTGCGAAGCGGCAGCCTGAGGCTTGGCTGGGTGATCTTCTGTCCCGGCGGGACCGAACCGTGGCAGCGGCAACCGCCGGTCCCCAGGGGCTGTATCTCACGGGCGTACGCTATCCCGAAGGATTTGGCATTCCGGACGGCGAGGACCTGCCGTTTTTCCCCAACTGATCCGGGATCAGCGCCGCGCTTCTGCTATCATTGCGCGCTTCGTTGGACCGCTCGGAGGCGGGGTTTCGGCACATGACGCGGGTCAAGATCTGCGGGATCCGCAGGCCAGAAGAAGCAGCCGTCGCATGCGATGCGGGGGCCGATGCGCTCGGCTTCGTGTTTTACGCGCCCAGTCCGCGCGCCGTCGCGGTGGAAACCGTGGCAAAGTTATTGCCGGGGCTGTCGCCCTTGGTCACCAGTATTGGTCTGTTCGTGGATCCGGCAGTAGAAGAAGTCGAAGCCGTGCTTGAGCACTGCGCCCTGGATTGCCTGCAGTTTCACGGCAATGAAGATAGACAGTTTTGTGAGCGCTTTGGACGCCCCTACATCAAGGCGATCAGCATGCGCCCGGGAACGGAAATCGCGGCGACCGTGGATGCCCACCCCAACGCGAGGGCGTTTCTCCTCGATGCCTGGCGCCCCGATGCGCCTGGTGGCACGGGTGAAACCTTCGATTGGGACCGAATTGGTGAACTGTCGAGGCCCTGGATTCTGGCGGGGGGGCTGACGCCGGAGAACGTGGGCACGGCGATTGAACGGGTTGCGCCACCGGCGGTTGATGTAAGCGGTGGCGTGGAGCGGCGGCGTGGCGAAAAGGACTCGCAGCGCATACGTCAGTTTTTACAGGCGGTGCGAAGCGCCGACGCCGCGAAGTAACGAGAAAGAATGCCTGGCCCAGGCGGCCGGAAAATCGAGTGGATCCAGTGTAACTGGGTCGGGAACGAGAACGTCGTGAGGACACAGCGACATGACCAGTGATTCAAACCCCCTGCGCTATGCCAACCAGCCAGACGCCGAGGGGCGCTTCGGCCCCTATGGTGGCAGGTTTGTCGCCGAGACGCTCATGTCAGCTCTGGCTGACCTCGAGAGCATGTATCGGCGTCTGTCCCAGGATGCAGACTTTCAGCGTGAGTTTGACGAAGATCTCGCCAATTATGTGGGTCGCCCATCACCGCTCTATGAGGCGCGTCGCTGGTCCGACGAAATCGGCGGAGCACGTATTTTTCTCAAGCGTGAGGACCTCAATCACACCGGTGCGCACAAGGTGAACAACACCGTGGGTCAGGCGTTGCTTGCCAAACATATGGGCAAGCCGCGAGTGATTGCAGAAACCGGCGCCGGGCAGCATGGCGTCGCCACCGCGACGATTGCCGCGCGGCTGGGGCTTGAGTGCCACGTGTTCATGGGTGCTGACGATGTGCAGCGCCAGTCCCTGAACGTGTATCGCATGAAGTTGCTCGGCGCGACGGTGGTACCGGTTACTGCGGGTTCGGCAACGCTCAAGGACGCCATGAACGAAGCCATGCGCGACTGGGTGACGAACGTCGACGACACGTTCTACATTATCGGAACCGTCGCCGGCCCTCATCCTTACCCCATGCTGGTGCGCGACTTTCAGTGCGTCATCGGCCGCGAGGCCCGGGCACAATGCCTGGAGCGCAACGGGCGCCTGCCCGATGCCCTGGTGGCCTGCGTGGGTGGTGGTTCGAATGCCATCGGCCTCTTTCATCCATTCCTGAACGACGAGAGCGTTGCAATGTACGGCGTCGAGGCGGGCGGTCTCGGGGTAGAGACGGGGCAACACGCCGCGCCGCTGTCGGCCGGTACTCCCGGCGTGCTGCATGGCAATCGGACTTACCTGATGCAGGATGAAGACGGGCAGATCATTCATACGCACTCGGTATCGGCGGGACTGGATTACCCCGGTGTGGGCCCCGAACACTCCTGGCTCAAGGACATCGGCCGCGTCAATTACGTGGCAGCGAACGATGACGAAGCGCTGGAGGCGTTTCATACCCTCACGCGTGTAGAGGGCATAATGCCTGCACTGGAATCCGCCCACGCCCTGGCGTATGCGCAAAAACTGGCGGCTACGATGTCGCCTGAGCAACACATCGTAGTGAATCTGTCGGGGCGGGGAGACAAGGATATTCTCACCGTCGCGGCCCTTGAAGGTATTGAGGTCTGATTCCCATGAGTCGCATTGCCCAAACATTTACCGCGCTGCGAGAACAGGGCCGCAAGGCTGTGATTCCCTATATTGTTGCTGGTGACCCTCTTGCTGACATCACCGTGGACCTCATGCTGAGCCTGGTTGCGGCAGGGGCTGACATTATTGAACTGGGTGTGCCGTTTTCGGACCCCATGTCGGAAGGTCCCGTCATCCAGCGTGGCCACGAACGGGCGCTGGAGAAAGGCGTACGCCTGCGCACGGTAATCGAGACCGTCGCCGCTTTTCGCAAGCACAATGCCACGACGCCGGTTTTGCTTATGGGGTACGCCAACCCGGTGGAACACATGGGTTACGAGGCATTCGCCGACCGAGCCCATGAAGCGGGCGTCGATGCGCTCCTCACGGTGGATGTGCCCCCGGAAGAAGTCGCCGGCCTGAATAGCGCGCTGCGTCGCGTGGGCATGGACAACATCTTTCTGATTGCCCCGACCACCCCGGCGGCACGCATGGACCTCATTGCGTCCGAAGCCAGTGGTTTTATTTACTACGTGTCGCTCAAGGGTGTGACCGGAGCCGGGCATCTGGATCAGGCGTCCGTTGCCGAGCAGGTGTCTGAAATCCGCACTCACAGCGATCTGCCGGTCTGCGTGGGTTTCGGGATCAAGGACGGACCCTCGGCAGCCGCCGTAGCGCGGGTCGCCGATGGGGTTGTGATTGGTTCAGCGCTGGTACAGCGTCTGGCAGATGTCGCGCAGGAAGGCGGCGATGCCATGGCGATTCGCGACGCTGCAGCGGCACTCGTGGGTGAAATTCGTCAGCACGTGGATGGTGTGACAGGCAGCGCATGACGCGCACCATGTGCGTATAATGTAGCCCGACGAAGCAGGGCTCACATACGCAAGCACAGGGACCCCTCATGAGCTGGATTGACAAGATTCTGCCCTCGGGCATCAACCGCAGTGAAGGTGCCCGCCGGGCCTCCGTGCCCGAAGGAGTCTGGACGAAATGCATCAAGTGTGAGGCGGTGCTCTACCGGCCCGATCTTGAGCGCAATGCCAATGTCTGTCCCAAGTGTGATCACCACATGCGTATCGGTGCGCGCAAGCGCCTCGATCTGTTTCTGGACGAGGAAAATCGCGAAGAAATATTCGGTGACATCGAGCCTGTGGATCGCCTGCGTTTTCGCGACAAAAAGAAGTATTCCGTGCGCCTGGCCGCGGCGCAGAAGTCCACCGGCGAGCGCGATGCCCTGATCGCGATGCGTGGTGAACTACATGGCATCCCCGTGGTGGCTGTGGCCTTTGAATTCGGTTTTCATGGCGGCTCCATGGGTCAGGCCGTTGGCGAAAAGTTTTCACGGGCGGCGCAATTGGCGCTGGCTGAAAAAATCCCTCTGGTCTGCTTCGCCGCCTCTGGTGGGGCACGCATGCAGGAGGCGCTGATCTCACTCATGCAAATGGCCAAGACCAGCGCCGTTATCGAACGCATGCACGGCACGGGTGTGCCCTATGTCTCGGTGCTCACCGACCCCATTTACGGTGGCGTATCAGCGTCCCTGGCGCTGTTGGGCGATCTGAATATTGCCGAGCCCGATGCCAGGGCCGGGTTCGCGGGTCCCAATATCATCGAGCAGACCATCCGCCAGAAACTGCCCAAGGGCTTCCAGCGCAGTGAGTTCCTGCTGGAGCATGGCGCCATCGACATGATTGTGCCGCGCCTGGAGATGCGTGACACCATTGCCCGCCTGTTGGCCAAGTTCCTGGGCCAGGCCGCCCCCGTTAGCGCCATCGCGCAGGACCCGGACGACGTACCCGAGGGCGCGCAGGAAGCGGATGAGGCTGGGACAGAGGGCATGGGTGCTGCCGTCGTGGTGAATGAGATCGTTGACGAGGCAGACGCTGTCGTTTCCGGCGAGGCAGATTCTTCGGCGCAGGAAGACGAGGCCGGGGAGGGCGATGATCTGGTTGCCGCCGATGCCTCCGAAGAGGAAGCCGTCGCAACGATTGCGTCCGATGACAGTGCTGTGACCGACGATGAAGAGCAGGAAGTGCTCAGTACCGTTGAGGCGGTCGTCGAGGATTCACAGAACGAATCCGACCTGCCGGATTCCGAGTCCGACCCCGAGGACAGCAAGAAGGCGGATGGCTGAACGCAGCCTCCGCGACTGGCTCCACCATCTGGAGCGGTTGCATCCCAAAGACATCGACCTTGGGCTGACTCGCATCAGTGCTGTCGGTCGGGTGCTTGGGCTCATTCCCTATACGATTCCCGTGATCATGGTTGCCGGCACCAATGGCAAGGGCAGCGTCGTGTATGCCAGCGATGTGATGTTGCGTGCCCTGGGGCGTCGTACCGGTCGTTATACGTCACCCCACCTGATGGAGTACAACGAGCGTATTGTTATCGACGGCGAAGCGGTCAGCGATTCCGCCATTTTGAGCGCCTTTCAGGCTATCGACGCGGCGCGGGGCGAGATCACGCTTACCTACTTTGAATTTGCCACATTGGCCGCCCTCTGGCTGTTCCGGGAGCAGGCGGTAGAGGTGGCCATTCTGGAGGTCGGGCTGGGAGGGCGCCTGGATGCCTGCAACATTGTCGATGCCGATGTCGCCGTTATCACCGCCATCGATCTGGATCATCAACACTGGCTGGGCGATACCCTGGATGCCATCGCGCCGGAGAAGGCGGCCATAGCCCGTGAGGGTCGGCCTGTGGTGCTGGCGGAGCCGGACTATCCCGACAGCCTGTTCCGGACCCTGCGAGCGACGGGTGCGATGGCGCTGCATGCCGGTGACAGCTGGTCCTGGCACGAAGACGCGGGTCAACTCGATGTCAGGCTTGCCGGAAATAGGGGGCATCTCAAGGTACCGGTTCCCAGGGGTCTTCGTCCCGGCAACGTGGCGGCGGCTGTGCAGGCGCTGGCCTGTGTTGTTCCCGACCATATCGACGGTGGAACGGTGGCCAGGGCGCTGCACGATCTGACCGTTCCCGGGCGTCGGGAGCTGCGTCGAGTGCTCGAACGCGAGCTTGTGCTGGATGTCGCACACAACCCGGCGGCCATGACCGCACTGGTGAATTGGTTGCAGGCGCACCCCATACCGGGGAGAACCTTCGCCGCCCTGGGGCTGATGTCTGACAAGGATCTTGACGCCATGGCAGCGCAGCTCGCACTCGCGGTGGACGGTGCCTGGGCGCTGGCGATTCCCGGCATCGATCGCGCCCAGAGCCCGGAACGGATCTGGGAGGCCCTCGATCGTGTCGGTATAGCTGCACCCCAGGCGGAATTCACCGTTGAAACGGTATGGGCGCAACTCATGGAGAGAAGCGATGCAGGAGATCGCATCGTGATCTGCGGCTCATTTCATACCGTTGCGGGTATAATGGCCCTTTTAGCCGGCCACCCCTGACTGCACTCTTCGCCCGTGGATAATCTCGTCAAACAACGCCTGATGGGCGCCCTGATCCTGCTTGCGCTGGCGGTTGTGTTCTGGCCCATTATCTTTGTTTCCCCACCTGAGGAGGGCGGCGATACGGTCACGGTGACGGTACCCACGCCGCCGCCCCTGGACAGCACGCCGTTGGCGGAGCCGGACAACCTGGGTCTTCGTGAGGGTGCGGTCCCCATTGGCCGTCGCGATGAAGCGGGGGATGTGACGCTGCCAGACGATACGGATACTTCGGATGTCGAACCGGCACCACTGCCCGCCCGGGCCGACACCGTGCCTGATCCCTCGCTTGCCGAGGCTCGACAAACCCTGACCTCTCCCGAAATGGATGAGGACGGATTGCCGATAGCCTATTCCCTGCAGGTGGCCACCATGGCAGATGCAGAGCGCGCCGAAAAGCTGCGTCAGGAACTCGTGGATGCGGGGTACAAAGGCTATGTAAAACGCCTGCGGCGTAGCGATCGCACGCTGTACCGCGTGTTGGTGGGCCCCAAATTCACCCGAGGGGAGTTGGACCCCGTGAAAGTCGCTGTAGATCAGCGCTGGCGAGTAGAGTCCATGATTATCCGGTATCTGCCATGAACGACTGGCCATCGTTGGCGCTGTTCAACGGATTTGACTGGGTCGTCGTCGTGGTCGTTTCACTGTCGGCACTGCTGAGTCTGTGGCGTGGGTTTGTGCGTGAGGCCATTTCCCTCGCGGGCTGGGTGATCGCGTTCATCGCAGCGAATATTGCCGCGGTTACGGTGGCGGATGCCATTGGTGACCTGATCGCAAATCGCACCGGTCGCTATGTCGTGGCCTGGTCGCTGGTGTTTGCCGTGGTACTGGTGGCGAGTTCTTTCGCCGCGCGCCTGGTAAGTAAGCTGATCGCAGCGTCAGGCCTTGGAATACTCGACCGTCTGCTGGGCACCGTGTTCGGGTTTCTGCGCGGGCTTCTGATCGTGATGGCGCTGGTGTTCGTGGTACGGGCCATCGTGCCAGAGAGTGAGCGCAGTCTGCTGGCGGAGTCCCAGTTGATGCCGCACATTGATGTACTGCTAAGCTGGAGTCAGCGTACCTTTGAAGAGTTCAAAGACGTGGAGATTCCGGGGTTGAACGCGTGATGGCCAGGGCGCCTTATTCGCCGGCCTGTCAAATCACTTTACGGGGAGAGCACTTGCCATGTGCGGCTTGACTGGCATCGTCGGCAAAGGACCGGTGGGTGCGGATATCTATGATGCCCTGACGGTATTGCAGCATCGCGGACAGGATGCGGCGGGCATCGTCACTTGCGACGACAATCGCTTTTTTCAGCGCAAGAGCGTCGGTCTGGTGCGTGATGTCTTCCGCCAGGAGCACATGCATCGGCTCAAGGGCAATATTGGCATCGGGCATGTACGTTACCCCACGGCGGGCAGCGGCGGGGCGGCGAACGCGCAACCGTTCTATGTGAATTCTCCCTACGGTATCGCCCTCGCGCACAACGGCAATCTCACGAACTCCAGTGAGCTGCGCAAGGCGCTGTTCCAGAGCGAAATGCGTCACTTGAACACGGATTCGGATTCCGAGGTGCTGCTCAACGTATTTGCCCATGAATTGCAGGCCCGCGGCCAGCTTGTACCGTCTCCCGATGATCTGTTCGCGGCAGTCGCCGCTGTGCACCGACGCTGTCGTGGGGGATATGCGGCGGTGGCGATGCTGGTCAACCACGGCGTCATCGCCTTTCGCGACCCCTACGGTATTCGCCCCCTCGTCGTGGGGTATCGCGGTGAGGGCTCAGATCGTGAATACATGGTCGCGTCCGAAAGCGTGGCTCTGGACGTGCTCGGTTTTCGCCTGCTTAGCGATGTGCAGCCGGGGGAAGCCGTCTTCATCGATGCGGAGCGACGCCTGCACATGCGTCAGTGCGCCGACAATCCCAGGCTCACGCCCTGCATCTTTGAACATGTGTACTTTGCCCGCCCCGACAGTCTGTTGGACGAAATCTCGGTGTACAAAACCCGCAAACGGCAGGGTGAGGCATTGGCACGCAAGATCCTGCGCGAGCGACCGGATCACGACATAGACGTGGTGATTCCGGTGCCGGATTCCAGTCGTACCGCAGGACTATCCCTGGCCCATACCCTGGGTATTCGCTACCGCGAAGCGATCATTAAAAACCGTTACATCGGTCGCACCTTCATCATGCCCGGACAGCAGCAGCGCAAGAAGTCCGTGCGTCAGAAGCTCAACCCCATCCGCCTGGAGTTCGAAGGCAAGAACGTGATGCTGGTCGATGATTCCATCGTGCGGGGCACCACCTCCCGCGAGATCATCCAGATGGCGCGCGATGCCGGCGCGAGCAAGGTTTACCTCGCATCGGCGGCGCCACCGGTCCGCTATCCCAACGTCTACGGCATCGATATGCCGTCTGCTGAGGAACTGGTCGCCCATGGGCGCACTGTCGATGAAGTGGCCGAACTGATCGGCGCTGACTGGTTGGTCTATCAGGAACTCGATGAACTGATTCGCTGCTCGAAAGAGGGTAATCCCACGATCGAGGAATTCGACTGCTCCGTATTTGACGGCAATTACGTGACCGGTGATGTGGACGACGCCTACCTGTTGCGAATCGATGAAGAGCGCAACGATGCGGCCCAGGCCAAACGGCGTATCGGCAGCGAAGGTGATGGTGTGGTGGTAGGTATCTACAATGACCCCTCGGAGGCGACTTCGGCGTGAGCAAGCGAGACGATCCGGATCTGGAAACCCTGGCCTGGCAGAGTCTGGCGGTGCGTGGGGGTATACACCGTACCCCTGAGGGTGAACACAGCGAGCCGATATTTACGACCTCAAGCTATGTGTTCGACAGTGCCGAACACGCTGCGGCGCGGTTTGCCGGGGATGAGCCGGGCAACGTGTATTCCCGCTACACCAATCCCACGGTGCGCAGCTTCGAGGAGCGGCTGGCGGCGCTGGAGGGCGCCGAGGCTTGCGTGGCCACCGCCTCGGGCATGTCGGCGATTCTGAGCACCTGCATGGCGCTGCTCAAAGCAGGCGATCATGTGATCTGCTCGCGCGATGTGTTTGGTACCACGCGGACCCTGTTCGCCAAGTACCTCGCCAACTTCGGCGTCGAGGTCACCTTTGTCCCCTTGCTACCCCTGAGCGGCTGGCGTGACGCGCTGCGCGAGAACACTCGGCTGCTGTATCTCGAGACTCCGTCCAACCCCCTGTGTGAGGTGGCGGATCTGCGGGCAATGGCAAATATCGCCGGCAACGGCGGAGCGCTGCTGGTGGTGGACAATTGCTTCTGCACGCCTGCGCTGCAGCGGCCCCTGGATTTCGGTGCCGATGTGGTGATTCATTCCGCCACCAAGTTCCTGGACGGGCAGGGGCGCTGCGTGGGTGGGGCCGTGCTGGGTAGTGCCCAACTGATGGACGAGGTGACGGGTTTTCTGCGCAGCTGCGGGCCGACCATGAGTGCGTTCAACGCCTGGGTGTTCCTGAAAGGACTCGAAACCCTGTCGTTGCGTATGACAGCGCACAGTGCTGCGGCGCTTGAGTTGGCGACGTGGCTGGAATCCCAGGTGGGCGTTGAGCAGGTGTTTTACGCCGGCCTGGATACGCACCCCGGCCATGGGCTGGCGGCACAGCAGCAGTCTGCGTTTGGCGGGGTGTTGTCCTTCCGGGTCCGGGGTGGGCGCGAGGAAGCCTGGAGGGTGATTGATGCCACGCGCCTGATGTCCCTGACGGCGAATCTGGGTGATGCGAAGACCACTATCGTGCATCCGGCTACCACGACGCATAGTCGCATCTCAGCGCAGGAGCGCCAGGAGGCAGGCATTACCGACAATCTGATTCGCGTTGCTGTGGGCCTTGAAGATGTGAATGATCTGAAAGCCGATCTCGCCCGCGGCCTGGCATTGCTGGACTGAAACCTTGAGCGCGCCAGGTAAAGCGCTGATCGATACCGCCGTTAACGAAGTAGCGTCGGTACTGCTGGGTAAGGAGCCACAGGTGCGTTTGGCGCTGTGCTGCCTGCTCGCCGATGGCCACCTGCTGATCGAAGATCTGCCGGGCATGGGCAAGACAACGTTGTCCCACGCCCTGGCCCAGGTGCTGGGGCTTAGCTACAAGCGCGTTCAATTCACGTCCGACCTGCTGCCGGCCGATATTCTGGGCCTGTCGATCTATCATCGCGAAGACAACAGTTTTCGCTTTCATCCGGGCCCCGTATTCACCCAGGTGCTGCTCGCCGACGAAATCAACCGCAGCACACCGCGTACCCAGAGCGCACTCCTTGAGGCCATGGCCGAGCGCCAGGTCACGCTGGAGGGAGAGACCCGTGAGTTGCCCGAGCCATTTTTTGTGATTGCCACGCAGAACCCGCTGGAGCAGTCCGGTACGTATCCACTGCCCGAGTCGCAGTTGGATCGGTTTCTTATGCGCATCGAGCTTGGCTACCCGGCTCCCGGCGCTGAGCGCGAGATGCTGCGCAGCATGGGTCAGAGCCTGAAGCAGATGAGCCTGCGTCGCTGCATTGACGAGGCGCAACTCAAGCAGATCCGTCAGGCCGTGGACGGCGTCCATGCCTCGGATTCGTTGCTGGACTACATCCAGCGCATTGCTGGTCGCAGTCGCCAGGGTGGAGAGTTTGCCGTTGGTCTGTCGCCCCGGGGTGTACTCGCGCTGTTGAAGTCCGCCAAGACCTGGGCGCTTATGGACGACCGGGACCATGTGCTGCCCGATGACGTTCAGGCGGTGCTGCCCGCCGTTACCGCTCACCGCCTGCAACCGGGTGGTAGCTTCTCGGGCGATGGTCTGGCGCTGGTGGCGCTGCTGCATCGTGAAGTCGACGTGGTGTAGCGTCGCTATCGCCCCTGGCATGCTCCTGATCTTGGGAGTGCGTTCGTGACGGTCATTGCCTCTCTTCAGCAACGTGCGCGCCTGCGCTGGGCGAACTGGCTGGACCGGCGAATACCTCGTGCGAGTTCCGTGACCCTCGACCAGCGACGCATTTTTATCTTTCCGTCGCGCACCGGGTTTTTCTTCGGCGCCTGTCTGCTGGTGATGCTGGTCGCTGCGATCAATTATCAGAACAACATGAGCTTTGCGCTGACGTTTCTGCTCGCCAATCTGTTCGTCGTCGCCGTCATCCACAGCTATGCCAATCTGTCGGCCCTGACGATTACAGCACTGGGTGCCGACGATGCCTTTGCGCACCAGCGCACCGCGTTTCGCCTGCGCCTGAGTGCTGGAGGACGCCGGGGCCACTACGCTTTGCAGGTGGGTTGGCCGACGCCGCTGGAGGCGAAGCGTCGACGCCGCTTGTTCAGCGGCCTGACGTCCAGCCCATCCATGGTCGCAGTGCAGGAGGTGGACCTTGACCCCGGTGCGCAGCAGGAACTGCGCCTGCATCTGCCCGTCGGCGATCGCGGCTGGTATCGCCCCGGCCGCCTGCGCATCGAAAGCGTGTATCCCCTGGGTCTGCTGCGCTGCTGGACCTGGGTAGACCTGGATCTGCGGGCGCTGGTGTATCCCGAGCCCATCGCCGCGCAGGAGCCCGGTGGCAATGACGGCGACAGCCAGGACGGCCTGCAACTCACCGGTAGTGGCGATGACGAGTTCGCAGGGATTCGCGACTACCGCGAGGGCGATAACCCGCGGCGCGTGTACTGGAAGGGACTGGCCCGGGGGCAGGGCCTGCAGAGCAAGGAGTACGCCGCCGCCATGGCCGACACCCGGTGGCTGGACTGGCAGCAGTTTGCGGGGCTGGGGCAGGAGCGGCGTCTATCGGCGCTGTGCTACTGGGTGCTTGACTATCACCGCCGCGAGCTCGAGTTCGGACTGCGCCTGCCGGGGACGGAACTGGCACCGGCGTCGGGAGATCGTCAACGTGATCGGGCCCTGCGCGCACTGGCGCTTTACGGCGATGCAGATCATCGCCAGGAGTCGAGTAGACAGGAGTCGCGTGCTCAGGAGTCACGCGCTCAACAGCAGCGTGGACAGAAGCCCGGTGCTGCGAAGGGGGTGCGCGCTTGAAGCAGGCGGAGCAATTACCACGCCCTGCGCTGCTGTGGATCATCCTTGCGCAGGGGTTGTTGCTGTTGCCGCATCTCGAGCGCTTGCCTATCTGGGTCGGCGCCGTTTATGTCAGTGCATTTATCTGGCGCGTGCAGGCGTTTCGTGGGCGGGTGGAGTTACCGGGGCGCTGGCTCAAGGTGGCACTGTCTGGTGCCGCGGCTGGGGGTATTGTGCTGAGCTTCGGCTCGTTGCTGGGTATGGAGCCCATGGTGGCTTTTCTGCTCACCGCGTTCGCCTTGAAGCTCACCGAGATGCGCTCGCGCAAGGACGCTTACATTGTGGTGTTTCTCGGCTACTTTGTATGTCTTACGGCATTTCTGTTCAGCCAGGGACTGCTCATGGTGCTCTATGCACTGCTGCTGATCTGGGTGCTCACAACGGCGTTGGTCAGTATCCACCGGCCCGCAGCCCGGCTGCGGGATCTGCGGCCTCTGCGTCTTTCGGGGGCGATGCTGCTGCAGGCGTTTCCGTTGATGCTGGTGCTGTTTTTTCTGTTTCCGCGCATTGGCCCCCTGTGGTCCGTACCTCTTAAAAGTCATACCGCGAAAACGGGTATGAGCGACACGCTAAGTCCCGGCGACATCTCTCAACTCAGCCAGTCCGCCGCCGTCGCCTTTCGCGTGCAGTTCACGGGCGATATTCCACCCGCGCAGGAGCTCTACTGGCGCGGGCTGGTGATGAGCGCCCTGGACGGGAACACCTGGCGGGCGCTGCGTTACTTCGAGGTGCCGCCCGCGGAGCGCCGCGAACCCCGTGTGACGACGCAGGGGCCATCGACGGAATACAGCGTCATCATGGAGCCCACGCAGCAAAACTGGCTCTACGCCCTGCGCTACGCCAACTCGCCAACGTCCGGTGTAATGGAACTGAGTGATTATCGCCTGTACTCGCCGGTGATCATCGAGAACGAATACCTTTATCGCGCGCGTAGCTGGCCCGATACCCCTCTAGAAGAGCGCATTGGGGACTGGCGCCGCGAGACTGAACTCCGTTTGCCGCCTGAGACCAATCCCCGGACTCGCGACCTGGCCCGGCAGTTGCTCGCGCGCGCGGGTTCTCCAGAGGCTTTTGTCGATGAAGTGCTGGCGTACTTCAGGACCGAGGCATTCTTCTACACGCTGCAGCCACCGCTGCTGGGCGACGCCGACACCATGGACCGCTTTCTGTTTGAGACGCGGCGGGGCTTCTGCGAGCACTATGCCTACGCGTTTGCGGTGATGGCACGCAGTGTCGGGATTCCGGCGCGTATCGTGGGTGGTTATCTCGGTGGTGAGATCAATCCCGTGAACCGCACCGTTATCGTCCATCAGTTTGATGCCCACGCCTGGAACGAGATCTGGCTTGACGGGCAGGGCTGGGTGCGCGTTGATCCCACGGCGGCGGTAGCACCCGATCGCATTCTCTATGGTTTGGAGCGCGCGGTAGCGGCCGAGGGTTCCTTTCTGGTGGACTCACCCCTGTCGCCACTGCGTTTTCGAGGCGTGGGGTGGATCAATACACTGCGGCTGCGCTATGACGCACTGACCTTCGAATGGCAGAGTTGGGTAACGAGTTTCGACGGACAGGCGCAGGTCGATTTTCTGCGCGGGGTACTGGGCGAAATCTCTGTCAGCCGCTCGCTGGCTGTCCTGCTGGGGAGTGGGGTGCTGACCATGGGCCTGGTCTCGTTGCTGCTGTTTCGCGATCGGCGACGTATTCCGCGCCCGGCCTTCGAGCAAGAATTGCATCGCTATCAGCAGGTACTCTGGCGGCGCGGGCTTGAGCCCATCGCTGGCGAAACGCCGGCGCAGCTGACCGAACGCGCTGTCGAGCGTTGGCCGGGGCAGGAGGAACAGATTAGTTCTCTCTATCGCGCGTTGGCGTCTCTTGTGTATGGAGGACGGCATTCCTACGTGGATCAGCAGCGCCAGTTGCGAGAAATGCGGCGCAGGGTGCGCTCGCTGACGTTTTTGCATTAGCGAGTCAGGGAGCACAGAAATTATCTGCCCGTACTTGTTGTGCTGTGGGAAAATAGACGAAGCGATTCTGGCGTCTTGCCTGTCAAGGCCATGAATCGTGTCAGGGCGTTCGGGTCCCCGGGGGTTCGCCGCCGGTTGGCAGAAAATGGGGGAGTTCATGCGAAAGACCGCACTCATAACGGGAATAACAGGCCAGGACGGCTCTTATCTTGCCGAGTTTCTCCTTGCCAAGGGCTATGAGGTGCATGGCATCAAGCGACGTTCATCCTCGTTTAACACCGAACGTATTGATCATATTTACCAGGACAGGCACGAGGACCATGTAAACATGTTCCTGCACTATGGGGACCTCACCGACACCTCAAACCTTGTGCGCCTGATACAACAGATCCAGCCCGATGAAATCTACAATCTGGGCGCCATGAGTCATGTGGCGGTATCGTTCGAGAGTCCCGAATATGCTACGGACGTTGATGCGATGGGAACGTTGCGTCTGCTCGAAGCGATTCGCCTTTTGGGTATGGAAAGCCGGGTGCGTTTCTATCAGGCTTCGACCTCTGAGTTGTATGGCCTGGTGCAGGAATCCCCGCAAAACGAAACTACCCCCTTCTATCCCCGTTCACCCTATGCCGTCGCCAAATTGTACGCCTACTGGATTACCGTGAACTATCGTGAGGCGTACAACATGTACGCGTGCAACGGCATTCTATTCAACCACGAGTCGCCACGCCGCGGTGAAACCTTTGTTACGCGAAAGATAACGCGCGGTATCGCCAACATAGCCCTTGGCATGCAGTCCCGCCTGTACATGGGCAATATCGACTCCAAGCGTGACTGGGGGCATGCAAGGGATTATGTCGAGATGCAATGGCTCATGCTTCAGCAGGACAAGGCTGAGGACTTTGTGATTGCGACGGGCGTGCAGTATTCCGTACGCGAATTCATCGAGGCTGCCTGTGCCAAACTCGGCCTGCGGGTGGAATGGCGTGGCGCGGGAACGGACGAGGAAGGCGTGGTTGTAGAGGTGCAGGACAAAGGCCTGGATCTTGTTGATGGTCTGGTGGGGCAGGCGATCATTCGAATCGATCCCCGGTATTTTCGACCCACGGAAGTTGAGTCGCTGCTGGGTGATGCGAGCAAGGCCAGAGAAAAACTGGGCTGGGAGCCGCGCACAGGGTTTGGAGAACTCGTGGGCGAAATGATGGAGCAGGACCTGGACAGTGCCCGCCGATTCAAGATGCTCCGCGATGCGGGTTACAACGTGTCCATGGTCCACGAGTAGGTTTGACCTCTCATGCGCACGCGAATCTATGTGGCGGGACACAGAGGGATGGTTGGGGCCGCGCTGTTGCGGCGGTTAATGCTGGATGACCAGGTTCATCTGGTAACTCGCAGCCGTGAAGAGCTGGACCTGACTGACCAGTTAGCTGTGCGCAGGTTCTTCGCTGAAGAAGCCATTGATGAGGTGTATCTGGCGGCAGCGAAGGTCGGTGGCATTCAGGCGAATGCGAGTTTTCCCGCCGATTTTATTTACGAAAACCTGATGATCCAGGCCAACGTGATTCGTGGTGCCTATGACGCGGGTGTCACCCGTCTGCTGTTTTTGGGTTCATCGTGCATCTATCCCCGTGACGCAGCGCAGCCGATGACCGAGAGCGCCTTGCTTACGGGACCCCTTGAGTGCACCAATGAGCCTTATGCCGTGGCCAAAATTGCCGGCATCAAACTCTGTGAGAGCTTTAACCGCCAGCACGGGGTTGACTACCGTTCCGTGATGCCCACCAATCTGTATGGTCCCGGTGATAATTTTCACCCCGAGAACAGCCATGTGATTCCCGCCATGATGCGACGTTTTTACGAGGCGGCGCAGCGCGGCGACAGCGAGGTGGTCGTGTGGGGCACCGGTACGCCCAGGCGGGAGTTTTTGCATGTGGATGACATGGCCGCGGCCAGCGTGTTCGTCATGAACCTGCCGCGCGAGGTCATCGATGCCAACACGCAGCCGATGCTCAGTCACATCAATGTGGGCACCGGTGTGGATTGCACGATTCGGGAACTGGCCGAAACCATCGCCGATGTGGTGGGTTTTGGGGGGGAACTGTTGTTCGATACCAGCAAGCCCGATGGTACGCCGCGTAAGCTCATGGATGTGCAACGCCTTGGGGCATTGGGCTGGCGTGCGTCGATCGAGCTCAGAGCGGGGCTGGAGAGGACTTTTGACTGGTACCGGTCCCACGAGCAGGATTCTCGTCAGTAATTCCACTCTGGGTCGCATTGACCGACGGAACGGTTTTGATGTTCCCGCAATCACCCGAGCCGTTCATCATCAACTGGTGCGCTATGATCTGGGTGAGTTACGATGACAACGATGGCTTTCGATACGCTTCGATATGCACGTCGTCTAAAAGAGGCCGGCGTGCCGGAGCTCCAGGCAGAGGTGCAGGCAGAGCTCATGGCTGAAGCATTCGGTTTTTACGCTGACAACCTTCTCACCAAGGACCATTTCACTGAGGTATTGAATGCGCGTTTTGCGGAGCAGGATGCGCGGATTGAAACCCGCTTTGTGGAGCAGGATGCAAAGTTCGAAGCACGGTTTGTGCAGATTGACGCGCGTTTTGCCAGGCAGGATAAAGTCTTGTTGCTACACAGCTGGATGTTGGGGATGATTATGCTGGCGCTGGTTGTGCCTCAGCTGCAGGACTGGTTGGCCTGACAGCCGACCGCCTATTCCGCCACTTCACTGATCACCTCTGATCACTTGCCGCGACGCGATTACGGCCGCTGATCTCTAATTGAACGACTTTGATGTTCCCGCGATCACCCGAGCCGTTCATCATCAACGGGTGCGCTTTGATCTGGGTGAGCTACCATGACGACGATGGCTTTTGATACGCTTCGGTATGCACGTCGCCTAAAAGAGGCCGGCGTGCCGGAGCCCCAGGCAGAGGTGCAGGCAGAGCTCATGGCTGAAGCATTCGGTTTTTACGCTGACAACCTTCTCACAAAGGACCATTTCACTGAGGTGTTGAATGCGCGCTTTGCGGAGCAGGATGCGCGGATTGAAACCCGCTTTGCGGAGCAGGATGCCAGGATGGACGCCCGCTTTGTGGAGCAGAATGCAAAGTTCGAAGCACGGTTTGTGCAGATTGATGCGCGTTTTGCCAGGCAGGATAAAGTCTTGTTACTACACAGCTGGATGTTGGGGCTGATTATGCTGGCGCTGGTTGTGCCGCAGATGCAGAATTGGTTCGCATCATAAGCGACTGGCTGTTCCGCAAAGTTAAAAATAGTCTGTAAAAAAAAGGCCCGCACTCTCCCGAGGCGGGCCCTTCGCATTCACTCACGGCACCCCAGTATCAGAGCGCCGCGGCTGCAGCCAATCACGCTACCTCACTGATCTCCACCGCGGCAATGCGCTTGCCATCGTCCGCCTTCTTCTGGAACTCCACAATCTGGTCGAAGTTCATATAGCGATAGATCTCGTCGGCCATGGAGTCGATGTTCTTCGCGTACTCCATGTATTCCGCGGGCGTCGGCAGTTTGCCCAGTACGGCGCCCACCGAGGCCAGTTCCGCCGAGGTGAGGTACACGTTGGCGCCGTCACCCAGACGGTTGGGGAAGTTTCGCGTGCTGGTGGACAGTACCGTGGAATTCGCTGCCACCCGTGCCTGGTTGCCCATGCATAGTGAGCAGCCTGGCATTTCGGTGCGGGCACCGGATTTACCATAGATGCTGTAGTAGCCTTCTTCCATTAGCTGGTGCTCGTCCATGCGCGTGGGCGGCACGATCCACATACGGGTGCTGATGCCGCCTTTGTGCTGCTCAAGCAGCTTGCCCGCGGCGCGGAAGTGACCGATGTTAGTCATGCAACTGCCGATGAAGACCTCGTCGACCTTGTCGCCGGCGACTTCTGACAGCAGTCGTGCATCGTCGGGATCGTTGGGCGCACACACGATGGGCTCGTTCACGTCCGCCAGGTCAATTTCGATGACTGCCGCGTACTCGGCATCGGCGTCGGCGCGCATGAGGGACGGGTTGGCCAGCCACTCTTCCATCTTCTGGGCGCGACGCTCGAGGGTGCGGGGATCACCGTAACCTTCGGCGATCATGGAGCGCAGCAGCACGATGTTGCTGCGCAGGTACTCGGCCACGGTGTCTTCCGACAGGTCGATGGTGCAACCAGCGGCGGAACGTTCGGCCGAGGCATCCGACAGCTCAAAGGCCTGTTCCACCGTCAGGTTCGGTAAGCCTTCGATCTCGAGGATACGGCCCGAGAAGATATTCTTCTTGCCCTTCTTCTCGACGGTGAGCAGGCCCTGCTGGATCGCGTAGTAGGGGATGGCGTGCACCAGGTCACGCAGCGTGATGCCCGGCTGCATTTCGCCCTTGAAGCGCACGAGTACGGACTCGGGCATATCCAACGGCATAACGCCCGTGGCGGCGGCAAAAGCCACCAGGCCAGAACCGGCGGGGAACGAGATACCCATGGGGAAGCGCGTGTGCGAATCACCACCGGTGCCCACGGTGTCGGGCAGCAGCATGCGGTTCAGCCAGCTGTGGATGATGCCGTCGCCGGGGCGCAGGCTCACACCGCCGCGGGTCATGATGAAGTCAGGCAGGGTGTGCTGCGTGTCGATATCCACGGGCTTGGGGTAAGCCGCCGTGTGACAGAAGCTCTGCATGGTGAGGTCGGCCGAGAAGCCCAGGCAGGCCAGGTCCTTGAGTTCGTCGCGGGTCATGGGGCCGGTGGTGTCCTGCGAACCTACCGTGGTCATCAGCGGCTCGCAGTAGGTGCCGGGGCGAACGCCATCCATGCCACAGGCCTTGCCGACCATCTTCTGGGCAAGGCTGTAACCCTTGCCGGTGTCGGCGGGCTGCTCGGGCGTACGGAACAGGTCAGAGACGGGCAGGCCCAGGGCTTCGCGGGCCCGCGTGGTCAGGCCGCGACCGATGATCAGGTTGATGCGGCCGCCGGCGCGCACTTCGTCCAGCAGCACGTCGGACTTGAGTTCGAACTCGCTCAACGTATCGCCGGACTCGCTGAGTATTTTGCCCTCGTAGGGGCGGATCTCGATCACGTCACCCATGTTCAGGTCGTCGACCGGGGCCTCAAAAACCAGAGCGCCGGCGTCTTCCATGGTGTTGTAGAAGATCGGAGCGACCTTGCCGCCGATGCAGATACCGCCGCCTTTCTTGTTGGGTACGCCCGGGATGTCGTCGCCGAAGAACCACAGTACGGAGTTCGTGGCGGACTTGCGCGAGGATCCGGTGCCGACAACGTCGCCGATAAAGGCGACGGGCAAGCCCTTGGCCTTGATCTCTTCGATCTGCTTCATGGGGCCGGTGACACCATGCTCCTCGGGCTCCAGGCCGTCGCGGGTCATCTTGTACATCGCCAGCGCGTGCAGGGGGATGTCGGGTCGGGACCAGGCGTCGGGGGCGGGGGACAGGTCATCGGTATTGGTTTCGCCCGTGACTTTGAATACCGCTACTTTGATTGACTCGGGGACGTCGTCGCGGTTGGTGAACCACTCGCCGTCAGCCCAGCTCTGCATCACCGCCTGGGCGTGACCGTTACCGTTCTTTGCCAGCTCCGCCACGTCATGGAAGGCGTCGAACATCAGCAGCGTATGCTTGAGTTCCTCGCCCGCCTGGGCCGCCAGCGCATCATCTGACAGCAGTCCCACAAGGGTTTCGATGTTGTAGCCGCCGTGCATGTTGCCCAGTAGTTTCACCGCATCTTCGCGGGAGATAAGTCCGCATTCGGTCTCGCCCTTCGCAATGGCGCTCAGGAAACCGGCTTTGACGTAGGCAGCCTCGTCCACACCGGGGGGTACGCGGTTGGCCAGAAGGTCCAGTAGAAAAGCTTCTTCTCCGGCAGGCGGGGCCTTCAGGAGCTCAATCAGGCCAGCAACCTGTTCGGCGTTCAGGGGCTTGGCGGGAATGCCCTGGGCAGCCCGTTCGGCTTCGTGTGTGCGGTAGGCGTCGAGCATGCAGTAACTCCTTGATATTAAGGGTCAGAAAGCGAAATTTGGGTCGCGAAGTATAGAACAGAAGGGTAAATCGCGCCAGAAATCAGGGGTTTATCAGTGGTATTCAATTGGTGAATGGTGTTGCTCGGGTTTTTTTGAATCGGAAATGGTTAATGGGCTCACAGACTTGGACACCTCCTCGCGATTTCTCTGCAGCATACGCGTCGTTGGGCAGGCAACGGATTGACGTTAAACTGCCGCCCCATGGATTCACTACCCCCTGTGAGAACCCCCTGCATTGGCGTTTGCTCTACCGGTATCGGTGACAGCGTGTGTCGTGGCTGTAAGCGTTTTGCCCACGAAGTGATTGACTGGAATGGCTATACCCAGGAGCAGAAGCGCATTGTGGACGCGCGCCTGGCCCAGTTCCTCGCCCAGTGCGTGAGCAATCGGTTACGCGTTACCGACCCGGCCTTGCTCGCGTGGCAGTTGCAGACACAGCAGGTGCGGCACGATCCCGACCACGATCCGCATTGCTGGGTATTTGCCCTGCTCAAAGCCGGGGCCGGGCAGATCGATAACCCCGGGAATTATGGCTTCGAGGTGGATCTGCAGTTTCGTGATGTTCCGCTGGCTACGCTGCGCGAGCAGATCGATGCCGAGTTCTATGCGCTGTCCAGTGCCCACTACGAACGCTATTACCTGACTCCTGACCTGTTTACCGAGGTAACGGCATGACCGCCGCCGCTAAAATCGATGTGGATCTGGGTCCGCTCCTGGCCTTCCTGCCCTGCGAAACCCCCCAGGCCTGGATCGACGCGGCGGCGAGCCCCGAGAACCTGGCCACACTGCTGGTGGATCATGCGAATTGCGAGAAAAAGGCGGCTTCGACGGCGCTGAACCTCATGTATCGCTACGTGGAACATCCGGCGTTACTGCACAAGCTTTCGCGTCTGGCGCGGGAAGAGCTGCGACATTTTGAACAGGTGCTGGCGATCATCGAAAAACGTGAGATCGTCTATCCCCAACTATCGGCGGCGCGCTATGCCTCTGGGTTGCGCGAACTTGCCTGCAGGTACGAGCCCTTGCGCCTCGTTGATACGCTGCTGATTGGTGCCATTATCGAGGCGCGCTCCTGTGAGCGTTTTGCGGCCCTGCTGCCAGTCCTAGACGATGAGATTGGTCCGTTCTACGCGAGTTTGCTGCGTTCCGAGGCGCGGCATTTTCAGGATTACCTGACCCTTGCCGAAACCCTGGTACCAGGGGTGGATCTGAGTGTGCGGTTACAGCCCCTGCTTGAACGGGAGCGGGAGCTTATTGAGAGTCCTGATCCGGAATTCCGGTTTCACTCTGGTGTTCCTTTGATTTGACAATAAATGTTAGATAGGCATCCTAACTAATTAATTTATATCAAATTCTTTGAGTTCAAATCTTCCTTCGGCCGCGCGCAGGTACCAACCTGTCGTGTCCCAATCTCCCAGCACCCAGCGCTCGCCGGTACTGATTTCGTGATGAGCGGGGCGGTGCGTATGGCCGTGGATCAGCGTGTGACAGTCATGGGCCTCCATCGTCGCCACAACCTCCGAGCCGGTCACGTCCATGATGTCATCGGCCTTGCGACTTCCCGCATCACGGCTCATCTGGCGCAGGTGCTGGGCCAGGCCCCGACGCTCTTCGAGGGGCCTGGCGAGCGCATCTTCCTGCCATTCCTTCGAGCGGGCGACGGCTCTGAAGGCCAGATATTCCGTGTCGCGGGTACAAAGACTGTCGCCGTGCATGAGCAGCACTGACTGACCATCCAGGTCGATCACGGTGGGGTCATCCAGCAGGGTGGCACCGACACGGGTCGCGAAACGCTCGCCAATAAGAAAGTCGCGATTACCGTGCATCAGGTAGAGTTCAGGGCCGTCCAGCGAGAAGTGCTGCAGCATATGCGCGACCTCGCCGACGATAGGGGCGTCATCATCGTCGCCGACCCAGTATTCGAAGAGGTCCCCGAGGATATAAAGTGCCCGCGCATCGCGGCGCTGCTCCAGAAAATCGTTCAGCGCCGCTGTGACCCCGGGCCGTTCCGGCGCGAGGTGCAGGTCAGAAATAAAGTAAGTGGCGTTACCCACGCCCTCAGGCATCGTCCCCGTCATCGTCGACGATGACGGACTCGATGATGACGGTCTCGGCCGGTACATCCTGATGCCCGGCACGGCTCGTTGTGGCTACCGCGCGAATCTTGTCCAGTACTTCTTCACCCTCTACGACCTTGCCAAATACGGCGTAACCCCAGCCCTGCATGGTTTTGCCGCTGTGATTCAGAAAATCGTTGTCCTTCACGTTGATAAAGAACTGCGCGGTCGCTGAGTGGGGGTCCATGGTGCGCGCCATCGCAATGGTGCCGAAGTCGTTCTTCAGGCCATTGTCAGCCTCGTTTTCGATCGGCTCCTGCGTGGGTTTCTGGTTCATATCGGTGTCAAAACCACCGCCCTGAATCATGAAGTTGTCGATGACGCGGTGAAAAATCGTGCCGTCGTAAAAACCCTCGCGTGCATACATCAGAAAATTGGCCACGGTAGCGGGTGCCTTCTCGGCATCCAGTTCGAGTTTGAGTGCGCCATAGGTGGTATTGAGGGTGACCATAAGTGAGCCTTTTTTGTGGACCTTAACGTTGCACAGGGCAGTGCCCTGATCCCGGGAGCGGGATGTTACGCGTTTTGCGCCGGCGATAGAACCTTGACGCGGGTGGAGGGCTCGTACCTGTATCGCCAGGCGACGCACCATCGTGCTGCCCCCGAGGGGCTTCCGCCGGTATACTACGCCGCTTTTTTTACCCTTACGCAGGCTTTGTCGGGCTCGGGCGCGGTGCGTATCCGGCCCCCAGGCCTCCAGGCACGGGAGTGTTTCAGTGGAATCCACGACAGCGGCTGGTGAGCGTTCAGCGCCGGCCAGCAACAATTTTCTCCGCAGTATTATCACCGATGACCTCAAAAGTGGTCGCTACGAGCGTATCGTGACCCGGTTTCCTCCGGAGCCCAATGGCTATCTGCACATCGGCCACGCCAAGTCCATCAGCGTGAATTTTGGCCTCGCGGAAGAGTTTGGTGGCGTATGCCATCTGCGCTTTGATGACACCAACCCGGAAAAAGAGAGTCAGGAATTCATCGAATCGATCCAGGAAGACGTGCGCTGGCTGGGGTATGAATGGGCCGGTCCCGTTCGATACGCCTCGAGCTACTTTGAGCAGTTCTATGCCTGGGCGATCCACCTTGTCGAGCACGACAAGGCCTATGTCTGCGACCTGTCACCTGACGAGGCACGGGAGTACCGCGGTACCCTGACGGAACCGGGGCGGAATAGTCCATACCGTGACCGGCCCGCCAGCGAGAGTCTTGATCTGCTGCGGCGTATGCGCGATGGCGAGTTCGCCGAAGGCGAGCGGGTGTTGCGCGCCAAAATCGATATGGCCAGCCCCAACATGAATCTGCGCGACCCGATTCTCTATCGCATTCGTCGTGTCGCTCATCATCAGACGGGTGATGCCTGGTGTATCTATCCCACCTATGATTTCGCCCACGGTCAGGAAGACGCCATAGAGGGCGTGACTCACTCTATCTGTACTCTCGAATTCGAGGATCACCGGCCGCTTTACGAGTGGCTCATCGAAAACCTGCCGGTGCCCAGCCGGCCTCGGCAGTATGAATTCGGGCGCCTGAATACCAGCTACACGGTAACGAGCAAGCGCAAGCTCAAGCAGCTGGTGGACGAGGGTATCGTGGCGGGCTGGGATGACCCACGCATGCCCACGATAGCGGGCCTGCGCCGTCGCGGTTATACGCCTGCGGCGATCCGACACTTCTGTGAGATGGTAGGCACGTCGCGCTCCGATGGCGTCGTGGATGTGGCGATGCTTGAGCACGCCATTCGCGATGATCTGAACCAGAATGCACCGCGGGGTATGTGCGTGCTGCGCCCACTGCGGCTGAAACTGCGCAATGCGCCGGCTCAGCACCTGCCCCTCAGGGCACCAGCCCACCCCAGCCGCGACGACCTGGGTGAGCGTGAGTTGCCGTTCTCGGGCGAGCTGTATATCGACCGGGAAGATTTTCGCGAAGAGGCCAACAAGAAGTTCAAACGCCTCGTGCTGGGCAAGCGGGTCCGTTTGCGCAATGCCTATGTGATCGAGGCGGTCGACGTAGAGAAAGACGAGAGCGGCGAAATAGCCGCGGTCATTGCCGACCTGATCGAGGGTACGTTGGGTGAGGACCCTGCGGACGGTATCAAGCCCAAGGGTGTCATCCACTGGGTTGAGGCGGGCAGTGCGGTGCCGGCGACGGTTCGCCTGTACGACCGTTTGTTTACGGACCCCGCCCCCGATCGCGGCAGCGCCGACTTCATGTCGTTTCTCAATGCCGAATCGCTGACTGTGGTGGAGCACGCGCTGGTGGAGCCGGCGCTCGCGGCGGCAGCTCCCGAGGCGCATTTTCAGTTCGAGCGCGAGGGTTATTTTGTGGCAGATCGCCAGGAACACAGCGCCGAGCATCCTGTGTTCAACGAGACCATTGGCCTTCGCGACGTGTGGGCCGGCAAAGGCAACACCGGAGGTAGCCAGTGAGCCTCAAGCTGTACAACACCAAAGCCCGCGAGAAGCAGTTTTTTGCGCCCGTCGAAGAGAATCGGGTCACCATGTACGTGTGTGGGCCGACGGTGTACAACCTGGCGCACATCGGCAATGCCCGTCCCGTGGTGGTCTTCGACACCCTGTTCCGCGTACTGCAGACGCTGTACGACGACGTTGTCTATGCCCGCAACATTACGGATATCGATGACAAGATCATCACGGCCGCGCGGGAGCGGGGCGAGGGGATCCAGGCGGTGTCAGAAGAGTTCACCATCAAGTACCGCGAAGATGTGGCGCAGCTCAACGCGTTGCCACCAACGCTCGAACCCCATGCCACCGACAACATTGAATCCATGCATGCGCTGATCCAGGCATTGATGGATCGCGGACATGCCTATGCCTCGCAGGGGCACGTACTGTTCGATGTGACTTCCATGGCGGGCTACGGCCAGCTGTCGGGGCGAAGCCTGGACGATATGCTCGCCGGTGCTCGCGTGGAGGTGGCGGACTACAAACGCCATCCCGGTGATTTTGTCCTCTGGAAGCCGTCGACCGATGATGAGCCCGGTTGGGACAGCCCCTGGGGCCGTGGGCGCCCGGGTTGGCATCTGGAATGCTCGGCGATGATTCGCGAACACCTGGGGCCGACGATCGATATTCACGGGGGCGGGCGGGACCTGATTTTTCCGCACCACGAAAATGAGCTGGCACAGAGCTGCTGCGCCTACGGTGACGAATTCGTGCGCTTTTGGCTGCACAACGCTTTTGTGGATATGGACGGTGAGAAAATGTCCAAGTCCCTGGGGAACGTGCGCACGATTCGCGAACTGCTCCAGCACTACCGCGGTGAGGTGCTGCGTTTTGCCTTGCTGTCGGCGCACTACCGCTCGCCCGTGAATTTTTCCGGTGAACTGCTGGAGCTGGCCGAGCACGCACTCAATGGCTTCTACACGGCGCTGCGCAATGTTGAAGATGTACCCGTTGAGATGGATGTCGTGCTCAAGGACGAGGCCTTCTACACCGCGCTCTGCGATGACCTGAACACGCCTCTGGCGATCAGTGAACTGCATGCCATTGCTCGGGAGTTGAACAAGGCTGACGAAGCAGCCAAACCCCGCATGAAAGCGCGCCTGCTCGCGGCGGGTAACCTGCTGGGTGTGCTTGCCCAGGACCCCACGGAGTGGCTACAGGGTGACTCCCGCAGCGAAGAAGGGTTGGGTGCCCAGGCCATCGAGACCCTGATCGCTGAACGTGCGAACGCCAAGGCAGAACGTAATTTTGCCCGTGCGGACGAAATTCGCGATGAACTCACCGCTGCCGGCATCGTGCTCGAAGACGGACCGGACGGGACACTCTGGCGGCGGAGTTAGCACAGTGAGATTTCGTTGACGAGGTCAGGGCAGATCAGTACCATGCGCGCTCCCTAAATCGGGCTTGCCGTACGGTCTTCGCAGACGGTACCGTAAGCGGGTCAGCGGATCTGTATTCGGGGTATAGCGCAGTCTGGTAGCGCGCCTGCTTTGGGAGCAGGATGTCGGGAGTTCGAATCTCTCTACCCCGACCAACCGCTGACCGTTGGGTGTTAGGTATCGGCTGTCGCGGAGCGACTGCCGCCCAGCGGTAGGTCACCACAGGCCTGGCGATTCACCCAACGAACTCCCGAAACCCGTTTAGTGGTGGCCGTAGCTCACCAGGTAGAGCACCGGATTGTGGCTCCGGAGGTAGGGGGTTCGAGACCCCTCGGCCACCCCATCCCTTGCGTATTCTGCCCTGCGTATTTAGACCCCTGCATATGGCTTACAATACGTGCGACTGCGCCCATAGCTCAGCTGGATAGAGCATCGGCCTTCTAAGCCGGCGGTCCGGGGTTCGAATCCTCGTGGGCGCGCCAATTTGTTTCGGTCGGGAGTTCGATCGAAGGGTCGGTCGACGTTCAGAATCAACCGCGCACGCGGTCTGGAAACAGGCTGGCCGCAATCATCAGGCGGTGGCCGGGCTGCAGACTGTCAATACGACTGTCGATATGCAGCCGGCTCAGCAGTTCCACGGTTTCTCTCAGTTTCTGCTCCGCGTCGTAGTCACTCGCCCGCAGTTCGTACTCATCGGTGATTGCCGTGAGTGTCTTTGCCGCCAGCGTGAGATAGGCATTGGATGAAGTACTCATCATGGAGCGCAGGGGATTGGGTACCAGTTCACCACCAAACACCAGGTAGGCTTCCCAATGTGAGGTCGGTTGCGGTTTTTCGGTGTTGGCCACCAGAAAGCTCACTAAGGCGCTGAGGTCGCCGCGGGGCGGCAACTGATCCTCACATAACCACTGGCGTACGTCATCGACGTTCCAGGCGGGATTCAGGTCCGCTATGTCTTCTAGTCTGCCGGCACCAAGGTCCCGCTCGCCCGCCAGGCCGCAGAGCATGTTCAGGCGCGAGGAGAAGCCGCGGCAATTGGGTGCCTGCGGCTCCTGTGACAAAAATTGCTCCCGACGACGGGCGCGCCGCTCCTCGAGACCTCGCGAGTCTCTTGAGGGATGAAGCTGTGTCACGTCTGCCATTGGTTGTGGGGAGCGTGTCCCGGTCAGTGTTGGGTATTAGGAAATATAATCTTCATAGGAGTTTCGGGCAATTCTTTCACTGCGTTCCGCCGGAATTTTATCAAAACGGTCGCCCAGGGCGAGACGCACCTGGCGCTGCGCTTCGCGGCGGTAGTCACCAGGAATGGCCGTCAGTCCATTGATCCACTGCCGTGTTGCAAGGCGGGCCGCCTGCCAGTAGGTGGTGCCCAGGCGAGCCTGGGTACTTTCCTCAGCCTGTCGCACGCGTGCGCGTAGGGTGTCGGAATCGACGCCCAGAAAGTTCGCGCCACTCGCCAGCGGGTCGCGGTCTTCGCGAAAGCGATCCAGCGTCGCTGCGACCATTTCATCCTCGAGCCACTGGGCCACCGGGGGGGGCGACACCATATTGGCGGCGACTTCGACCACGTCACGAATGACGAGGGACAGAGATCCGCCCTGACTGGGCAGCACTATGCCTGCATCTAGATCAGGTTCGGTGCGTTCAACTCCCTGCAGGCGAAACAGGCCCAGATCGAGCACCGATATGTTACTGCGGGGGCTGCGGGCGAGGGCATCGCTGATGCGCTCCTGAAGCTCCAGCAGATTGCCGGGCCAGCTGTGTTCCCGGATCGCTTTTCGGGCTTCTTCGTCAAAGTGGCGGGGGCCCGTGCCGGTGCACGCGGCCTCTGCTTCGAGCAGCGCCTGGGCCCAGCGCAGCGACTCGCTGTCATTGGCCTCAAGGCCGGGAACAAGTACTTCGCCGGCGAGCAACGCAGACGCCAGGGTCTCGTGGAGTTTTCCGTTGGCAACGAGTTCATCCAATCGCCGCGGTAGCGTGAGCGCAAAGCGAAGTGGAGAGAGGGCCTGAAGCCCTTCAGGGCCATTGACCTGGCGGGTCAGCAGTATGCGCCCCAGTTCCTGTTGCACCTTGAGCGAAAATTCCTGGGCCCTGCTGATAACGACCAGCGTGTTTTCCAGTCCACCAAGCAGGCGGTGCAGGCCCAGCATGGGGTCGGGTCCCAGGCTTCCTGGACCGATGATGCGCATAGACTTGCAGGACGCACCGGGCACATTGCGTGCGGCCTCTTCGATCAGTTGGGAGCGACCCGTGCCAGAGCTTCCGATCAGTGCTATGGGACAGTCCAGCTTGAGCAGCAGGGTGGCGGTTTGCAGCGCTTCGAGTTCCGGGCGTAACGAGTACAGGTTGTAGCCCTCGCCGATACGCGAGTTTCTCGCGTCCACTGGCTGGCGGTATTCCTCGCACTGCTCGAGTAACTGGGCGATGTAGCGTCCGCCCGTGGCGCTGACCTGCTTCTCTTCAAAGGTTGGGCCGCGTACGCGGCGGTCCGCTACTTCGGCGACGAGGCAAATGTGGCCGATGATCCGGTCCTGCGATACCAGGGGCTGAACACTGGCTCCAAGCTCGCCCGAGGCCACGCTTCGCAGCTCACGATTGTCAGAGCGCATAAGCATGTCGAGACTGCGGCGAAGGGCTGGGGGCAGGTCCGAAATAGTGCAGTCGTTCATGCCCTGACCGGGTTTCTGCCCCCGTACCGCCAGCCAGCGATAGTCGCCGCCATCGCTGGTGGTCGCAAGGCCATACATACGCAAGCGATTGATGCCCCCCAGGGAATGATCAAGCAGATCCACCAGTTGGCTGAGATGCCGGGTTTTGTCCATGGGCGTCGCAAACAGGCGGTCCACCATGCGAAACGCCATGTTCAATGCGGTCTGCGATTTTTCGGGTGCCGACTCGATGTCGCGTATTTCCGGACCCTGCGAGCCCGCAAGCACTTGCTCAACACCGGTGCTCTGGGCCCGATCAAGGGCATTGGCGGCCGCCGCGATCGCGGCCATGCTTGAACGCTCGGGCGAGCGGAACGCGGTGCCGGCCTGCAGCTGTAGTTCCGGGTAGCGATCGCCAAGATCGTCGGCCAGCCCCGCGAGCAGCGTGTTCACCACGCCGGAACCCAGGTTTTCGTCGGTGTCGGGGAGTACCACGCCGATCGCCGTGGCACTGGGACTCAGTACACGATCTCCCGGGCGTACCCGGCGCAGTAGGGCGGACTGCAGTTCACGCATGAGGATGCGCAGGCGTACCGGGTCAAACTGGGAACCGGTTCCGTTCGGGTTTACGCCGATCATCGCCAGGCAGGCGCCAGGTTCGATGATGTATTGGGCCGAATCACTGGCGTCCTGGCCCAGGTCGCGGATCAGCACCAGAGTGCAGGGCTCCCGCAGATGCTCCGAGGGCGCGATGTATACACTGGCCAGCAGGGCATCGCCCGAAGGTCGTTGCAGCGCTACCGTGGGCAGGCGCGCACTGACGCCTCCATCAATCAGAGCCCGCAGGCTGTCGGGGTCTGTACCCACCAGAGTTTCGACGCGAATCACATCCTCCCAGTACTGGTCGGCCAGCGCATCGGGCTCGAGCTGGAGTAGCTTGGGGGTGTTCTCGTTGAAGTCCAGCACGTAGCCTTCTTCGTCGATGAACAGCAGGCCCTCACCAAGCTGTTGTACCACCGACTCGAGCTGCTGGGTAAGCTCCCGTTCCCGTCGGCTGGTCTCAAGGCGGCGCAGCGCAAGCCGGATCAGAGCCTGCATCTGGGTGCTGATCTCGGTGCCTCGCTTCTGCATGAAGCCAATGGGATCGCTGCGGGCAGCTTCCTGAACAACGGCCGGATCGTAGTCAGCAAACGCGGTAAGAAAAATTGCCGGAATATCACCGATCTCGCGTGCGTGCCGTGCGAGTACGGTGCCGTCCCTGTGGCCGACCTCAAAACGGGGTTCGTCCGTCAGGTTGATGTCGGTGATGAGCAGGTCAAAATCCTCGTTGTCGAGGAGTTCCATGGCATCGTCGAAGTCCGCTGCTTCGCCGGTGACGCTCACGCCGGCATCCAGCGTCTCTACGCTGTAAATCAGCTCACTGCGAAAATCCACTTCATTTTCAACAACGAGCGCCCGGTATTCAGGAGTCGTTTGTCGATACATCGCCATTTTTCTGCTCTGCTTTGATCAAATACCTGTTTTTTGTGTAAGAATTACAGTGAAGAGCTTAAAAAGTAATACAAAGATGCACAGTATCAGCTTTGGTACGGGAAGTCCGACTTCAAAGAGAAGTCCGACTTCAAAGAAAGGTCTGACGTAAAAGAACAGTCTGACTTCAAAGAAGACGTACCTTTGATGTGCGCCCAGAACAGGGAGTATTGGCAGTCTATGAGTTCAAAGCTCGA
This sequence comes from Gammaproteobacteria bacterium, assembly GCA_030433415.1. Classification (GTDB taxonomy): domain Bacteria; phylum Pseudomonadota; class Gammaproteobacteria; order Pseudomonadales; family Halieaceae; genus Congregibacter. The sequence continues at coordinate 114,345 of JAUIMF010000001.1, forward strand.
TAAAGAAGACGCGGGTATGCAAAAACAGCCCCGCAATTCCAGTGGAAAGAGTTCAACGCGAGGCCGACGCAAACACCCGCTCCCCGACGGCATATCACCGCCGCCACGTCATCAGGCATTCAGCGGGGCAGAGCTTCTGAGTCGCTTCGTCAGTGCCGAGAACGGCGCATCCTTTGCGGATATCCCCGAGGAATCCGCAGAGCTCTGTTGCTGGAAATGCCCAGCGGGCCACACTTATGAAGAGAGTCGCGCCTCTCATCGTCACAGCCGTGGTTGCCCCACCTGTGCAACCTCAGTTGCGACGCGGATGCCGGGACTGTTGCGTTTCTGGGACAGTGAAGGCAACGACCAGTCACCAGCCGATGTGTCCGCCTACAGCCGTGATCCCGTTGCCTGGGTCTGTGAGCACGGGCATCACTTTGAACGCCCTCCCTATCGGGTGCTGGCTACGGGACACCAGTGTCGCGAGTGTCGCCGTGAAGGCAGAACACCCTGGCTGATCGGAGGCAAGCGCGATGCCGGCGTTACGCTGGTGCAGGCGCACCCTGAGATCGCCGCCGAGTGGGATGATGTGAAGAACCCCCGTGGACCTGAGGAGTACGCCCCAGGCAGTCAGCGCGTTGCCTACTGGATCTGCGCCAATGGGCACTCCTGGTCGTCGCCGATTTGCCATCGCACGAGTAAGGCTCGGCATCCTGCGACCTGTCAGCAGTGCAAGTCCATTGCCTACAGCGCGCCGGAACTGGCCGCAGAATTGCACCCCACGCTGAACCCACCGGACACCGCCTACACAGTGCGCAAGGGTTCCAGCGAGGTTCTCCACTGGAAGTGTGAGCATGGGCACGTGTTCACCGCTTCGGTGGCTGCCCGTTTACGTAGCAGTTATCCCGCTAACTGCCCCCGGTGCCGCTCCATCGACGTCAAGGCGCCGGACTTGATCAGTGCCTGCTGGGCTTATGAACTCAACGGCGCCTGGAACCCCGAGGAGTTGAAGACCTCGAGTAATGAAGAGGTATGGTGGGTACGTCTGGACTGTCTGGATGTGCCCGCTGCCCGTCGCCAGGCTGAGCATTATGAGCGCAAGCGTATTGGCTATCGCTATCGTCGCTACATCAACAATCCCGAGCGAGAGGTCGCATTCCTGCGAGAGTTTCTCGAGCGCCGGGATGCGGATGCTGCATCAACCTGCAGCACCTGCGAGTGCGAGACGCGCAAGGTCTGAAACCAGCCAGCCCCTGACACCAGATCAGGCTTCAGGGGCGGTTTTGTCGCGATTCAATGGGGTATGCAGTAGCTGTGCCGCGAGAGTGAACGCGAGGTACATACCACCTTCACTGCTTATCGCAGGCTCACCCTTGAGTTCGCGTACCAGCGCGACGACTTGCTGAAAACCACCTTCGCGAACGCGATTGCGCGCTGTCGCCCGGTTTATCTCGGCCTGCGTCGGGCCGGGTCCGTAATCCCTGTATTCGAACCTCGCCGTGCCGTCTTGCTGCGCTTTCAGGCAGACCCGGGCAAACACGTCCCCCGAAGATCCTGTGGCGTATTTGTAGCTGTTGGTGAGTAACTCGTTGACGATCAGCCCGAGATATTGCGCCTTGGAATAGGTCATGTAGACATCATCCAGTTCGAGTTGAATGGGTCGCGGGTCGCGGTCTCCCATAAAATCCCGAGAGCCTGAAACAACCTGGCGGATCATGTTGGCAACGTTGATATCGGTGCTGTCTGAGCGCTGCAACAGCATGTGCACCGCCGATTGCACCTTGATGCGGGCGTTCAGGTGCTCCAGCGTATCGCGCGTCTCATCACTTCGGGCGCTGCGCTGCATGCTGCGAACGTTGGCAGCAAAGTTGGTAAGAATGTTGCCCACGCGATGGTGAATCTCCCGCAGCAGGATTTCTTTTTCGCTCAGGCGACCGCGCATTTCCGCCTCCATGATCAGGCGTTGTTGTTCCGCTTGTCGTACGGCTACCAGCTGGGCGCGCCGGGCGCGAAGCTGCAGCGTCAGTACCAGTAGACCCACTGCGATCAATGTGGGCACGACGACGCGTACGTCCAGGCGCCAGAGCATGTACCACGGCGGCGTGAGAATGATGTCCAGGTGTAGCGGAGTAGAGATTACCTGTTCACTGGAACTCAGCATGACAAAGTCGAGCGACAGGGGGTCCCAGTTTCGGGCGCTTGAGATCGTCAGGACAGGCTGGCCTGTTGTGCGCCACGGTCCTTCCGTATCGGGTCGCCACCCGTAGGTCGAATCCAGCGCTCGTATGTGGTCGTCAAAGCCGTATTCGAGACGCAACATGGAATCGCTCACGGCAGAAAAGGGCAGTTCCAGGCGAAAATTGCCTTGCCCCGATTGGGTAATCTGGTCAGCGACCGATTCGCCATCCACCGTGACCGACGCCCAATTGAGGGCAATGGGCTGCTGCTGGCGTTGCGCGGGCGAGTCAAAAATCACGGGCCCCTGGTTTGAGAGAAACAGTTTTTCACCGTTGGGAGTCTTCAGGAACGCACTGCTGCCATACTCAAATTCGTTGGAGGGTAGTCCGTCACGATAGGTCTTATGCGACAGCAATCGCTCGCGGGGCAGGTCGAAGACATAGACACCGTTGTTGGTGGTGGCCCAAAGCGTGTCCTGACTGTCGAGCAGCAGTTGCCAGATGGTGCGCTGGCCGATGTACCTGTCTGTCAGCGCAACACTGTCAGGTGCGAAGTCCAGGCGTTCGATCATGCTGGATGAAAGATGGCGGATACCGCCGTTTTCGATGCCCAGGTAGGCACCTCCCAGGCCATCAGGTGCGACGGCGAAGATCAAACCCGGTGGTGCGGAATCGAAGGGACGGAAGCGGTAGCTACCGTCAGCAGTCACGTCTGCGACCATCAGGGACTTGTCGCCCACAGCGAGATAACGTGAATCCGCAATACGGTAAATGCCAATCAGCGTAGGATGGTCGGACAGCTTGCGCAGGCTGACGCGGGGAGGCCCGCTTGCTTGCGGGATTACGTGAATCTCGGCCAGTCCATACATATACAGCGTCGCAAGCCAGCGATTGTCGCCCAATTCAAGGAGACTACTGATACCCACGTCATCGAAGCGTTTTCCACCGGGGCTGTCCTGCGTGACGTTAGTAACGGCGCCGGTTCGCAGGTCCACAATGTCCAGCCCACCGACGAAGTAGCCCGCCAGCAGCAGCTCGTCCGTGGCGGAGAGCGCGGTTACCGAGTTCTGTCCGGAGAACTGCGTGTTGATACGCAACCCGCCCGTACGGTCTGCTGGAAAGTACGAATCCAGTTCGTCGTAGTGTTTTGCGTCCAGAGTTCCTGCCCAGATATTCTGGCCGCCAAGAAACAAGCGGCTGCTATTGGCCGCGACGGCGGACACCATGCCTGCATCGTAGGTTGCCGAGGTGCGCATCGCGTTAAAGTCGGTGTCGAGACCGTAGTACAGGCCGTAGTAAGTGCCGATCCAGATGTTGCCTGACCGGTCCCGGGTAATTGATCGCACCTCGTTGCCCCGCCCGGGCAGTTGCACGACGTCGGTTTGATCGCCGCGTATGCGCACGATGCTTGAACCGGCGGCCAGCCAGAGGCTGCGCGGCGAGTGGGCGGCCATTGCCCGATAGTAGCCCTGGCGGTCGTCACGCAAGGGGTCCCAACGCTCGTGGCCGCCGCCCGTGCTTTGCCACACCAGTCCACTGTCGCGTTCCAGGTGTAGCAGGCGCCCGTCAGTGTTGGCCATCTCGATGACGGTGCTGTCGGTCTTCGTCACCGACTCAATGTCAAAGCTCATGCCGTCGGGGGCGATTTTGTACAGTCGGTTGTGCATGGTCCCCACGTACAGCCGGTCACCGATTTCCTGGGCTGTGACCGGTCGCGCTTCTGCCAGCGTCGGGTGCTGACCACCGCTGCGATCATGCCGTTGGCGCAGGTAGCGACTACCACCTGGTGTGACCCGCAGCAGGTCGCCACTGGCGCTGACGGCAAGGAGTCCGTCGGGCATGGGCGCGAAGTAGACGATATCGAGCTGTTCCTGGCGGTCCTCATCGGAGCGCGCAATGATGCGAAATTCGAGTGTATGGGGTTTTTTGACGGCGACACCGCGGTCCGTACCTACCCAAATATTGCCGTCCGTGTCTTCGTGAATGACGTTGATCATGTTGGACGGCAGGCCGGCGATGCCGTCGGTGCTTTGCGGGAACGTGTGTTGCTGCCCCGACTTGTATCGAACCAGGCCTTCGCGAGTCCCGGCCCAGAGATAGCCGTAGCGGCACACATGGACAGCGCGCACAGTGGCCTGAGGCAACTGAATGTCGTCAAAACGCCTGACGGCGAAGGCCTCGCGTACCACGGACGACGACGATACCCGGGACGTCTGGGCATCTGCGGGCAGGGGCATTTGCAGCGCCGCCAGCAAGGCGCAAAGGCCGATGTGGATGAGCCGGATCATGGCCAAACCCTGCCCGGATGTTGCAATGTAGTCAACGGTGCTCCGGCGCCCTGGCTTGGGCGCCAGTGGGGATTTCGTCAACGATCGCTGACCGATACGGTGTCCAGCCCAGCAAAGAAGAGGCGGGTAGAACTGTCGAGCATTGCCGCTACGTCTGCGTCAGGGTGAAAGTGCGGCAGTTTGCCGCTCATCGAGATGGCAGCAAAGCCGTGTACCAGCGCCCAGAGCTTGATCGCGATGTCGAGTTTGTCGACCGCCTTGATGTTGCGGGCATTCAGGTAAGCGCCCACGGCAGCTTCAAGGACGTAAAAGCCCGAGGCCGAGCGATTAAAGTGCTCGTCATCCATGGCTCTGGTGCCGATGTCGCCCCACATCAAATCGTAAAACGGTGCTTTTTCCTGCACGAAGGCCACATAGTTCTGGCCCAGGGCGATAATCGTATCGATGCTGCCATTTTCGTGTGATAGCGCAATACGCCGCGATGACTCACCCAGAGCAAAAAACCCAAGCTGCGTGACGGCTTCCAGCAATGCATCTTTGTCCTTGAAGTGACGATAGGGGGCGGCGCTGCTAACCCCTGCGCGACGGGCCGCGTCGGCCATGGTGAATCCCAGGCTTCCGCTTTCTTCAATCAACTCTGCCGCGGCGATGATCAGCGCGTTGTAGAGATCACCGTGATGGTAACTCCGCGATGTCGGTACGCTCATGCCATCGCTCCGGTCGCTGTCAGGAGCGCCGCCTGTTTGCGTCGATGGCGACGACGATAAGCAAGCAGATACATCGGTGGGATGTAAAAGAATGACACGACCGTTGACAGCAGCACGCCACCGGCAATGGCCATGGCAAAGGGCGGCCAGAACTGGCTGCCTTCAAGAATCAACGGCAGGAAACCACCAAAGGTCGTGATGGTGGTTGAGACGATGTGCCGACTCGAGTCCATGACGACGTCCACCACCGCATCCAGATCGCCGTTCATTGCACGCCGGTCCAGCTGTAGCGCGGTGAGAATGATGATTGCCGCGTTAATCGACACGCCGATGGAGCCGATCACGCCAATCAGGGCCTGAACGCCAAAGGGGTAGCGGAATACGGCCAGGCAGAGAAGACTCAGTCCCATAGAAAGTACGAACACCGAGAAGGCGACGGCAGACAAGCGCCACGAATTGAACGTGAGCACAATGGTCGTGATCAGCGCCGCGATAACCATGCCCATAGGGGCGACGATCTGGTCCACGACTCGCGCGCGAGCATCCGCATTGCCGCCAAACTGATAGTGGTAGCCTGCCGGTATGTTCACCGGATCCGCGGCGAGAATTCCCTTCAGTTCCTTCAGGGCCTCCTCGGCCAGCACGCCGCGGGTAATAAATCCCTGCACCGTATTGACGCGCGAGCCGTTCTTGCGGGTGATGGGACTGTTGGCGGGTTCCAGCGCAAAATCCCCCAGGGTCGAGAGGCTGATGCTCTGCAGGGTGCGTTGATCGCCGTCGGAGTTGGGCAGGGGCAGGCGTATGCTCGCAATCTGCTCGGGATCAGACCAGTCGGTCTCGATCAGTCGTGCCCTGACGGGCAGGCGCTGGGTGCCTTCGAGTACCTCACCACCAAGACGCCCACGCAGGGCACCGTCCAGACTGTTGGCAACGCTCGCAAGATCGAGTCCCGCCATTCGCACACGTTGCTCATCGAGTTCAAACACCAGCTTCGGTGCGCCGGCAAGCAGGCTGGTGTTGCTGTGTGTGACGTCGTGAACGCGCTCCATGCGCAGTCGAAATTGCTCGCCAAGATCACGCAGCACTTCGAGGTTTTCTCCGTAGACTTCGATTTCCAGCGGTGCTGCCACCGGTGGTCCCTGATCAATACCGAGTACGACGATGCGCGCCTCCGGAAATTCGGCGTCGAGTTCTGTCTGGAGTCGTCGGATCAGGTCGTCGGTCTGATTCTCGTCGCGGGTGAGAACCATCGCCTGGGCAAAGCCTGGTAGACCCTCGCGCGTGCGCACCAGGTTGTAGTAGAACTGCGGCGGACTCTCGCCCAGTGTCCAGTCGATGCGTCTGACCAGGGGCTCCTGGCGCAAGCGCTGATCGAGCTCTCCCACCAGGCGTTGGGTGTCGTAGATCGAGCGCCCCGGTGGAAGCGTTACCTGCAGCAACATCTGATCGCGGTCAGTGCCGGGAAAAAACTGGGCTGTCAGCGTGGGGAATGCCAAAAATCCCGCAACGGGAAGGGCCAGCGCCAGCACAACGGATCCCGCAGGGTGACGCACTGCCCAACCGAGGGATGCTTTAAGCCAGCGTCCCGTGGCACCACTGGCGATGCCGGTTTCCCACCAGTGCCCGGTTTTCACCAGGCCGCCGGGAAGCAATCGTGCCGCGAGCACCGGCGTGATAACCAGCGCCAGGACCAACGACGCGCTGAGCATGATGACCACGGCTTTGGCGATAGACCCCAAAAAGTCTCCCGCCGGCCCCGGCAGCAGCACCATAGGCAGAAACGCGAGAATGGTGGTGGCGGTGGAGGACAGCAGCGGAATGCGCATGCGTTCTACCGATGCGCCGATGGCATCCAGGGGTGAAGCACCCGCCAACAGGCGCTTCCGTACTTCGTCGGTCATCACAATGGATCCGTCCACCAGCAAACCCAGAGCCACCACCAGGCCCGTGACCGACATCTGATGAATCGGCAATTCGATGATATACATGCACAACAGCGATACGAGGGTGCACAGAGGAAGTACCACGGCGACCACGGCCGCGGCGCGTATGCCCAGGGTAAAGAGCAGAACCAGCAGTACCAGGGCGACGCCGATAGCCAGATTGGTCAGGACCTCCCGTAGCCTCGCGCGGGTATAGCCAGCCTGGTCATAGCTGGTCGTAACACTGATGCCCGCAGGTGCACGGTCGCGAAAGTCCTGGACAAATTCATCGAAGCGGCGACTCCATTTGTCGACCTGCAGACCCTCTTCCATCGCGATCCCGACGATGATGCCGGCCTGGCCGTCCGTCACCGCCATCGATTGCGGTGGGGTCTGCTGGCTGCGGTGAACCTGCGCGACGTCACTCACCTTGACCGCATCACCCCCGGCGCTCGAGCGCACGATGACGCTGGCGATGCGATCGACGGAATCAAACTCCCCGGCGACCTCAATGAGCAGGTCATTGCGGTACCCACTGACGCGTCCCGATGCCTGGCGCGGATCAGCGCCGCGCAGCGCTTGCGTCAGTTCATCGACGCTGATTCCACGAGCCAGCAGGGCCTGCTCATTGACGTCGACGCGAATTTCTTCCTGTGCTTCACCGTAGATTTCAACAATCGTTGCGCCAGGAAAATTCCGCGCCCGGTCAGCGAAATCTTCCGCGACACGGCTCAGCAGGGGTAGCGATACGTCGTAGCCGGGCGCGGCGGTAAGGGCGACGATACGAGCCGGAGCCACGGCCCGGTCGTTGTCAAAGCTGGGCTCGAGGGCCTCGGTGGGAAACTGCTTGCGGGCGTCGTTAACCGCGTCGCGTACTTCCGACCAGGCCCGCTCGATTTCATCGTCGCTGAGCGTGTCGTATAGCTCTACGATGACAAACGAGACACCAGTCGACGAGGTAGAGCGCACTTCCTCTACTTCAGTGATCGCTCTCAATTCTTCTTCGATGGGGCGACTGATCAGGGCTTCAACACGCGACGGCTCGGCGCCAGGGAAAAAGGTGCTGATCGTGGCGACGTAATTGGTGATCGTCGGGTCTTCCTGCCGCCCCAGGGAACTGAGGCTGGTGGCCCCGACCATGAAGATGACAAGTACCGTCAACCACAGGTAACGACTATGGGTGTAAAGCAGACGCGCGAGCATGGTCAGTTACCCGTTGAGGCGACGGTCGCATCGGTGCGAACGAGCGTGCCCGGAGCGATGCGATGAATACCGTCGGCGATGACGCGGTCCCCATTGCTGAGTGTACCGTGCACATAGGCACGATCACCGCTGACATGAAGCACCTCGACAACCTCCCGGCGAGTGGTGGTGTGGGCATCGTCACCCTGAAGCGCCAATACGGTCCACACGCCGCGCTCACCTTCAAGCAGTGCCGAGAGGGGTAGCCAACCTCCCACGGATGGCACGTGCCGCGGGATGCGCACTGAAACTGGCTCACCGTCAAAGGCCGCTATGTCTTCAGGCAGGTCAAAGATGGCGACGGTCGTCATGCTGATCGGATTGACGTCCGGGCGCACCGCCCGAAGGCGAGCAGCAACTTCTGTATCGCGCCAGTTGAGTGTGTATCGGTTGCCTGGCTCCAGAAAGGAAGCCTGTTCCACCGCGACGCCAATATGCGCTTCGCGACGACCCGAGGCAATCAACGTAAAAACCGGCGTGCCAGGCTGGGTGACAGCGCCGCGATCCAGAAGCCGACGCCCAATGCGGGCGGCATAGGGCGCGCGCAATACCGATTTTTCAAGCTCGATATCCAGTGCTCGTAGCTGGGCACGAGCACTCTCCAGGCCCGATAGCAGGGCTTTCTGGGCGAGGCGCGTATCGTCGAAGGTCTGCGCCGAGATGGCTCCGGAATCCTTCAGCGGAGCCTGCCTTTCCGTGCGCGCTTTTGCCAGTTCCAGTTCCGCTGCCACCTGCTCCACTCTCGCTGCTGCTGCGCGTCGACGAGCTTCCAGCGCCTGGGTATCCAACGAGGCGAGGGATTGTCCCGCAACAACGGTTTGTCCCTCATTGACATGGATGTGGTTGATCGCTCCGGGTACTTCAAAACCGACCTGACTGCGCGTAGCGGCCTGCACCAGCCCTAGAAATTCCTGCTGACGCTGATAGCCCGACTGTTGGCGGTAATGTGTGCTGGCTACGGGCATCGCGTTGGCTTTGCTGCCCGGCTCGGCTTCGCTAACCCTTGCGTGCATGGCTGTGGTGATGGCGCCGGTGATCAAGACTGATGCGGTGATCGCCAGAAGGGTGCCAGGCGCGGAGCCAGGCCGTGATGAGGAAGACATGCGCTGATCCCACAGTTTAATGTAAGAGAGCGTAACATAAATGTAAGGGGTAGTAACATTTACGGTCGATCGATCCGTTCGGATGAGTCCCTGGACCGACGAATCAATGAAAGAAGCCCATAAGACCAGTTGTTCAACGCTGCACGAGGGTTTTCCTTGCGAGTGCGGAGCCTTTTAGGGACAATGCCGGGCCCCCGACAGGGGGTTAGTCAGGGTGACCCGGGCGGTCCCCTCGCAATGCCAGGTAGTGAACCCCGCCAGGCCCGGAAGGGAGCAACGGTAACTGCTGATGCATGTGCCGGGGTGTGGCTGTCCGGGTCGCTTCCAGTCTCCTTGGAATGCGTATGTCCTATCAGGTGCTGGCGCGTAAATGGCGTCCCACGACATTCGAAACCCTGGTGGGCCAGGAGCATGTGCTTCAGGCCCTGCGCCACGCGCTGGACGGCAACCGGCTTCATCACGCCTACCTTTTCACCGGCACCCGCGGTGTTGGCAAAACAACCATTGCGCGCATTCTCGCCCGGTCTCTGAACTGCGATGAGGGCGTCAGCGCCACTCCCTGCGGTGTCTGCGCCAGCTGTGTCGAGATCTCAGAGGGTCGCAGCGTTGATTTGATTGAAGTGGATGCCGCATCGCGCACCAAGGTCGAAGACACACGGGAGCTGCTCGACAACGTGCAGTACGCCCCCACGCGCAGCCGCTTCAAGGTGTATCTCATCGACGAGGTGCACATGCTGTCGGGGCACTCGTTCAATGCCTTGTTAAAGACCCTCGAAGAGCCACCGGAGCACGTTAAATTTCTGCTGGCGACAACCGATCCCCAGAAGCTGCCTGCTACGGTGCTGTCGCGCTGCCTTCAGTTCAACCTGAAGAACCTGTCCGCTGAGCGGGTGGTGGAGCACCTGCGTCACGTTCTCACAGAGGAGGGGGTCAGTTTTGAAGACCCCGCGTTATGGCTTCTCGGGCGCGCTGCGGCTGGCAGTATGCGTGATGCCCTGTCGTTGACGGACCAGGCCATCGCGTTTGGCAATGGTGCCCTGTCTGAAGCCGATGTAGCCGGTATGCTCGGGACCGTCGACCGACAGCACACGGTGCGATTGGTTGAGGCGGTGCTTGCCGATGATCCGCCTGCGGCCCTGGCCGCGTGCGCGGCGATGGATGAGCAGGGAACGGACTTTGCCAGTGCCGTGGATGATCTCGCGGGCTTGCTGCACCGGATTGCGGTAGCGCAGGTGGTACCCGGAGCCATAGACCGGGAGTTTGGCGATGCCGACAAGGTCGCGGAGTTGGCCGGGCGCATGAGCGGCGAAGACGTTCAGTTGTTTTACGAGCTGGCGCAGCGGGGGCGGGAGCAGATTCAGCTTGCCGCCGATAGCCATGCGGCCTTCCAAATGCTCGTATTGCGCTTATTGGCCTTCAGGCCCGTGTCCGTACTCGATCCCGCTTTGGGTGCTGACGATCTGGCGCCAGCGAAGGACCTTCCGGCGGTGGATCAGGCCGTGGAGGCGGCCGGCGACGCAAAAAAGCCTGAGCCGCCTCGGGCGGCGCCGCAAAAAAGCAGCGATCAAGCCAAAGGCGAGTTCACCAAAGGCGAGCCCACTAAAAGCGAGGCCGCCACCGGCGCGATGGGCAGCTCGGCACTGCCTGCACCCAGCGCGCGGAGTATCGCGAGCGACCTGCCCCCGTGGTATCAGGTGCTTGAAGAACTGGAGCTGTCGGGCAGCGCACTGAATGTCGCGTCTCACTGTGTACTGGAGACCATCGAGGGTCAGCGGTGGTCCCTGAGGCTGGATGAGGCCCGCACCAATCTGTTCAATGAACGCCATGTTGAAGTCATCAGCAAGGCGTTGGCCCAGCGCGATGGTCCCGGGCTTGAGGTCGTAATCAGTGTCGGTGAGGTTCACGAAGAAACGCCCGCCATGCGCCGTGAGCGTCTGAAGGCGGAGCGGCAGCGCGAAGCGGAGGTTGCCATTGACCACGATCCGCAGGTGCAGCAGCTGATCGAGGACTTCCAGGCGCAAATTCTTCCCGGTTCCGTTACCGTGGATCAGCCATGATTGAGGGAAGCAGGCGCAGTATGAAATTCACGCGAGCAGGAGTATCGCCATGAGCGACGCGTTCCAGGGTGGCCTGGGAGACCTGATGAAACAGGCGCAGAAAATGCAGTCTGACATGCAGGAAAAAATGGAAAAGGCCCAGCAGGTGCTGGCCGAGACCGAAGTAGTCGGTGAGGCGGGGGCGGGCATGGTCACCGTGACGATGTCAGGACGCCATGACGTACGGCGAGTCGTCATCGATCCGGCCGTACTCAACGAAGATAAGAGCGTGCTTGAAGATCTGCTTGCCGCGGCGGTCAACGATGCCGTACGCCGCGTCGAGTCGGCGAATCAAAAAGCCATGTCTGACCTCACCGGCGGTATCCAGCTGCCGGCCGGATTCAAGATGCCGTTCTGATGCCAAGCTTCAGTCCCGCCCTGGAAGCCCTTATAGAAAGTCTGCGTTGCCTGCCGGGCGTAGGGCCCAAATCCGCACAGCGCATGGCGCTGCATCTGCTGGAACGCGATCGGGAGGGAGCCCAGGGCCTGGCCGTTGCCCTTGGCGACGCTGTGGAACGCGTCGGGAACTGCGAGCGCTGTCGCAACCTCTCTGAAGACCCCCTGTGTGTGATCTGCGCTGACACGCGCCGGGATCCGGGATTGCTGTGCATTGTAGAAACACCCGGCGACATTCTTGCCATCGAACAGGCGGGTGGTTTTCGTGGTCAGTACTTTGTGCTGATGGGGCACCTGTCGCCGATCGATGGCGTTGGTCCCGAGGATATCGGTTTGCCGCTTCTGGAGGAGCGCGCCGGGACCGGCGAGCTACGCGAAGTGATTCTCGCAACCAATCCCACGGCCGAGGGAGAGGCCACCGCATACTACATCACGCGGATGCTCGAGCCCCTGGTGCCGCAGCTCTCGCGCATTGCCCACGGAGTGCCCCTGGGCGGTGAGCTTGAATACGTCGACGGAACAACCCTGGCCCATGCGTTCTCGGGTCGCCAGCCGGTGCGTTCGGCGTGAGCGGGCGCCTGATCGACAGTAATACAGGCCTCGCGATGGTGTTGGCCGAGCTGGCGGGGGCGCCAGCGGTGGCGATCGATACGGAGTTTATGCGGCGCAACACCTACTACCCGCAAATCGCGCTTCTGCAACTCTGTGCTGGTGACACCGCCTGGCTCGTAGACCCATTGGCGATCGATGACCTGACACCCCTCAAGACCTATCTCGCGGATGATCCCAGTCTCAAGCTGCTGCATTCCTGCAGCGAGGACCTGGAAGTGTTCCGGCACTGGCTGGACGTGGTGCCGGCACCACTGGTCGACACCCAACGTGCAGCGGCATTGCTCGGCGAAGACTTTGGCCTGGGCTATCGTGCGCTCGTGCAGCGTTTGCTAGGCATTGAACTGGACAAGGGCGAGACCCGCTCGGATTGGCTCAAGCGACCCCTTACGGCATCTCAATGCCACTATGCGGCCCTGGACGTGCTGCACCTGCATGAGCTCTGGCCACAACTCCACGAGCGCGCCATCGCCGCGGACCGCATGGGCTGGATCATTGAGGAGTCGATCGAGGTAGTGTTCCTTCAGAAGGAGCGTGAAGCGGGGCTGTATCGCCGCATCAAGGGGGCCGGTCGCCTGTCACGTCGTGAACTCGAGGTGCTACGGCGTCTCGTGGCCTGGCGCGAAGCGCGGGCCCGGGCTGTGGACAAGCCTCGGGGCTGGGTGCTTGATGACAAGGCCTGCCTTGCCATTGCGCGTGAGCGACCGGCCCATCGTGACGCGATGGTGGCGCTTGATGTGTTGCCCCCGGCCCTATTGCGACGCCAGGGCGACGCATTGCTCGAACTGGTCGAGCAGGCGAGCCTCGTACCCGAGCCAGAGCTGCCAGACGCCTTCCCAACGCCGCTGGACGGTCCCCAGCGCAAACTGCTCAAATCCCTGCGGGCGCGCGCTGCAGAGCTGGCGCAGGAACTGGGCGTGGCTCCTGAAATACTGATAACCGGCTCGGATCTGGAGCTTCTGGTACGCGAGGCAGCAGGCGCTACCGTCACCGAACCGCGGCGTTGGCAGGGCTGGCGTCAGTCGAGGGTGATACCGGAGTTACGGTCAGTCGCGAGGGTAGAACCATGAGTAAAGGTCGTATATGCGAGGTCTTTCGCAGTCCCCGGCGCGAGGGTATGTACCTGTACGTAGACAAGGCCGAGGGATTGGCGCGGGTTCCGGAGCATTTACTGACCGCGTTTGGAACACCCGAAAGCGCGCTGGTTCTGCACCTGAAGGCCGAGCGCAAGCTCGCGCGCGCCGATGCAGCGGAAGTGCTCGCAGCCCTGGAGGACCCGGGGTTTTATCTGCAGATGCCGCCGGTGCTCGATGAACAGACCCAGAACGACGAGGGCAGGCAATCATGCTGACAGAATCTGCTTACCAACTGGCTTTGATTGTCTATGTGACCTCTGCGCTCATGGCCCTGGTCCTGTTCAATGTCTGGCTGTTGCGCCGACGCAGCACGGCCCTGAAGGTGCTCCTTACCTTGCCCCTCGCAGCGCTCCTGCTGACCCCGGCGTACATTCAGGCTGGTGCCGAGACCCTGGCCCCGGCGCTGGTCGTCCTGGGCTTCCAGTGGCTCAGTCAGGGGGCAGAGGCCGCCGAACACGCGTTGCGACCACTCCTGTTGTTTACCGGTGTAGCGGTGGGTGCCAGTGGGCTACTGGCGTTGATTCTGATGCTACGCCACCGCCGCGCCCGGGCAGCGGACCCCAATCTCGATCTGTCTACCGACGCCTGACGGTCACCGATCGCCGCGGCAGGTGGGCGCTTGCTGGACCTTGCCAAGGTCCGCTACCCTTGGCCCCCTTTGCGCGCCGGGTGCCTGTCTATCAGTGGCGCGTTTACCCCTATCAACAACCTGAACGGAGCTCCCATGAAGTTTGAAGGAACCGAGCGTTATGTAGCCACTGATGATCTGCGCATGGCGGTCAATGCCGCGGTGGGGCTGCAGCGTCCTCTTCTGATCAAGGGAGAGCCGGGCACCGGTAAGACCATGCTCGCCGAGGAGGTGGCCGCAGGCCTGGGCATGCCGCTGATCCAGTGGCACATCAAATCCACGACCAAGGCGCAGCAGGGCCTGTATGAGTACGACGCGGTGTCGCGCCTGCGCGATTCCCAGCTCGGCGACGACAAGGTCCACGATGTGCGCAACTACATCAAGAAGGGCAAGCTGTGGGAGGCGTTCACCGCCGATGAACAGGTGGTGCTGCTGATCGACGAAGTCGACAAGGCCGATATCGAGTTCCCCAATGACCTGCTGGTCGAACTCGATCGTATGGAATTTTTTGTTTACGAGACCGGTGAAACCGTCAAGGCGAAGCAGCGTCCGATCATTATTATTACCTCCAACAATGAAAAGGAACTACCGGACGCGTTCCTGCGCCGCTGTTTCTTCCATTTCATCAACTTCCCCGACCGTGACACCATGCGCGAAATCGTGGACGTTCACTACCCCGATATCTCCAAGAACCTGGTGCAGGAGGCGATGGAGGTGTTCTTCGATCTGCGTTCCGTACCCGGCCTTAAGAAAAAGCCTTCGACGTCTGAGCTCATCGATTGGCTGAAGCTGCTGATGGCCGATGATATTCCCGATGAAATCCTGCGTGAGCGGGACCAGTCCAAGGCGATACCCCCGTTATACGGCGCCCTGCTCAAAAACGAGCAGGACGTGCATCTGCTGGAGCGCCTGGCGTTTATGCATCGCCGCGAGAGTCGCCAGTAAGCGAGCCACGCCATGCTCATCAACTTTTTTCATTCGCTGCGCGATGTGGGCATTCCCGTCACAACGCGGGAACTGCTGGACCTGTATGAGGGCCTGACGAAGCATGTGGCGTTTGGCAGCGCCGATGACTTTTACTTCTTCTCGCGTACCTGCCTGGTGAAGGACGAAAAGTACTTCGATCGCTTCGACAAGGCCTTCGGCGCGCACTTTGAGGACCTGCAGGACCTGGATGGAGTGATCGAAGCACTGATCCCTGATGACTGGTTGCGCAGCGAGTTCATGAAGAACCTCTCGGAGGAAGAGAAGGCGAAGATCGAATCCCTCGGTGGCCTCGAAAAGCTCATCGAGGAATTCAAGAAGCGCCTGGAAGAGCAGGAAAAACGTCATCAGGGCGGCAACAAGTGGATCGGCACCGGCGGCACGTCACCCTTCGGGCAGGAGGGCTACCACCCTGAGGGTATCCGTGTCGGCCCCAACGGCGGGAACAAGAAAGCCGTCAAGGTCTGGGATCGCCGTGACTTCAAAAACCTGGATGATTCCGTGGAACTGGGCACGCGCAATATCAAGATGGCGTTGCGCCGTCTGCGCAAGTTCGCCCGCACCGGGGCCGCCGACGAACTGGACCTGGACGACACGATCCGCTCGACGGCCCGCAATGCCGGCCTGCTGGACATCCGCATGATCCCCGAGCGCCACAATGCGGTGAAAGTATTGCTGTTCTTCGACGTGGGTGGGTCCATGGATCCCCACGTGCGCGTCTGCGAAGAGTTGTTCTCGGCGACGCGCACCGAGTTCAAGCACATGGAGAACTTTTACTTCCACAACTTCTTCTACGAGAGTGTGTGGAAGAACAATATCCGCCGGCACAACGAGCGCACGGACACCCTCGACATCCTTCACAAATACGCCCACGACTACAAGGTCATCATCGTCGGTGATGCCTCAATGTCACCCTACGAAATCGTGCAGCCCGGCGGCTCGGTGGAGCACTGGAATGAGGAGTCCGGCGAGACCTGGCTCAAGCGCATTCTGCAGACCTACGAGAAAGCGGTGTGGATCAATCCGGTGCCGCAGGACGAATGGGAGTACACCCAGTCTATTTCGATCACCCACCAACTCATGGAAGGTCGGATGCATCCCCTGACGCTCAAGGGGCTCGAAGAGGCGATGTCATACCTGTCGAAGTAGCACGTTCGTTCTACGCCGCGTAGTGCTTCGCGGGTCGCGTCTGGGCGCCACCCACACCGCATTCGTTCCGCTCTCTGAGAGGGGGGACGTTAGCTCTACGCCGTAAGGTGCTTCGTAGGTCGCGTCTGGGTGCCACCCACACCGCATTCGTTCCGCTCTCTGGGAGGGGGGACGTTCGCTCCACGAACACGGTGTGGGTGGCACCCAGACGCTGGCTTCGTGGCAATTTCCGGCGGTTAGATTCTTATCCCCTCACCGAATGCGTGCCACCCGATATTTGTCGGCTTGGCGCCTGACGGCCGTTCGATATCGTTGCCACGCCACGCCACGCCACGCCACGCCACGCCACGCCACGCCACGCCACGCCACGCCACGCCACGCCACGCCGTTCGCTGGCGCAGGCAGGAGCGAGGCACGGTGTCGTTACGGAGTGAGCGTCCCCCCCTCCCAGCGAACGCAGTAATGGCACCGTGTCTCGCGAATTCCATACTCCACTAGCACCCGGCCAGAGAAGGTGTCAGCGAGCGATATCACGGCGACGTTGGTCGCGTGAGCGGCGCTGAGACCGCAGTAACGGCACCGTGTCTCGCGCATTCCAAGCTCCATCAGAGCTCGGAAACGTGAGGTACTAGCGAGCGAGTGACGTCATGGCGGCGTAGGCGGCGAGTGCGGCGCTGACGGCGACGTTGAGGGACTCGACGCCGTTGGCCATGGGAATGGCGACGCTTTCGCCGGGCAAGGCCTGGATGGCGGGGGAGAGACCGTCGGTTTCGCCGCCGAGCATGAGTAGGATGCGGTTGCCCAGGGGTTGTCGGTCGAAGAGCTGGCGTTGGCCGCCCGCTTCGAAGCGGTAGAGCGTAAAGCCGGCGGCGATGAGCTGCCTGGCGGCGCTGGTGGTGTCGGTGCAGCGAAGCAGGGGGGCGCGAAAAAGGGTGCCGGCGCTGGCTTTTATCACTAGCGGTCCCAGCGCAGGCGCGCCGCGGTCCGGTAGCAACAGGCCGTGGATGCCCGAGGCGGCGGCAGAGCGGATGATCATGCCCAGATTCTGGGGATTGGTGACGCCGTCGAGTCCGAGCACGACCTGGGGGCCATCCAGGTGCTGGGTAAGGTAGTCATCCAGTTCCCGCGTCGCCTGTAAGCGGACGTCCAGTGCTACGCCCTGATCCTGGCGACTGTTACGGGAGATGCGCGCGAGGGCTTCGCGGCTGTGGTAACGCCTCTCCAGGCCGCGCCGGTTGGCGAGGTCCTCATTGTCTTTCAGCAATTGCGCAGGGCGATTGCTATCAGCCAGATGTAGGTTGCCGCAGTCGAGTGATGTGTCCTGTAAGGCTTCCAGGACGGCTTTGCGTCCGTAAATGGTCAGCAGTCGCCGTCTCTCTGCAGGAGCAGGGATGCTTCGCCGGCCGCGGTCTGGCTGCGCCGGGGGCATGCTAGACTCGCGCCCTCTTATTTTACGGCCTTTCGCCATGTCTGATTTTCTCCTCTACAGCACCGAAGGTTGCCATCTTTGCGAAGACGCGCAAGCCCTGCTGCGGGGCTATCAGACGCAAAACCCGAGCTTTGCCTGGACCGTGGTGGATATCGCCAACGATGATGATCTGTTCGCCCGCTACGGTTGGCTCATACCGGTGCTTCGGGCCCCTCGCGGAGGAGAGCTGCGCTGGCCGTTTGACGCAGAACAGCTCCTGGCTTTTATGGAAGTGCAGTAGCGCCGTCAGCCCACGCGCACGGCCAGCACGTCGCAGGTGGCGCCATGCAGCACACCGTTGGCTGTCGAGCCCATGAGCAGGGCCAGGCCGTAGCGGCCGTGGCTGCCAACCACTATCAGATCAGCGCCGGATTCTTCCGCCAGGGCGTGAATCTCAACTTCAGGTTGACCGAGCACAACGTGTCGACACGCTTCACTGATGCCATGGCGCGCGGCGAACTTTTCGAGCTGCTGCGCGGCCTGCTGGTGAATCTCATCCTGTATTCCCGAGAAGTCCATGGGAATGTCACCGCCATAGGCAAAGCTCAGGGGCTCGATGACGTGGATGACATGTAGCTCCGCTTCGTTATTTTTGGCGATCGCCAGGGCACGCTCGGCAACCTTGTCCGAGTCTTCGCTCAGGTCCACTGCCATCAGTATTCTGCTGTAGCTGGCCATACTCTACTCCCGCCGTGTTATGTACGAACATAGCCATCGGGGCTGACATGCCGCAATGGTCCATGCTTTTTCAGAGGCGACGCATCACCAAACTGATAGCATGCGTTTCCCCTCTTCGGGTTTATAGCACAGGGGGGCATAGCGAAAACATCGACTGGATCAATAGGAAGCTTCGACGTCGAAGCGGGGAGAGCAGCTCTGTCCTGGATCATCATTGGGGTGATACTGCTGGTGGCCTTGGCACCGCTGTGGCACTTCATGCCTACCAAGCGCCAGAAGCATCAGGCGGGCCTGCGCGAAGCCGCGGCCATCGCCGGACTGTTCGTGGAGTTTCGTGATCTGCCCCTCGCCCCCGCGCGTCTGGCCCGCCTGGCCGCAGCGGACCGTCAGGTGCTGTACTACGGGCGCCGGCTGAAACCGTCCCGTCGCGACGTCAGACCCTCGCTCGCATGGTACCGTGAAGCGGGGTCGTGGAGCTGTGTATCGGCGCGGGTGGCTCCTCCCGAACTCGTTGCTGAACTACCCGAAGCGGTGCTCGCTTTGGGGGTCAGCGAGGCCAGTTGTGGTGTCTACTGGCGCGAGGAGGGCGATGAAAATACGGTCCGTGATCTCGCGTTGCTTCTGCAGGCATGGCAGGCTCAATTGGAGGGCGCTCGCACCCCCGTCCCTTGCCCAGGCCGCATCTCGTCTATATATATGCGCCCCTTTGGTCGTCTCTGCGACCCAATTCCCAGGAACGAAAGGCAGGCTGTAAAAACCCTATGGGTAAATCACTCGTCATCGTCGAATCACCCGCCAAGGCCCGGACCATCAACAAATATCTGGGCAAGGACTACGTGGTCAAGTCCAGCGTGGGACATATCCGGGATCTGCCCACATCGGGCAGCGCCAAGGCGACGGATGCCAAAGAGCGTGCCGCCAAAGCTGCCGAGACGCGCAAGATGTCTCCCGCGCAGAAGGCGCGGCACAAAGAAAAGAAGGCGAAAGAGCAGCTCGTGCGCCGGATGGGTATCGACCCCGATAAAGGGTGGGATGCGAGCTACGAAATCCTGCCGGGCAAAGAAAAGGTCGTGTCAGAACTCCAGCGGCTGGCAGAGACCTCCGATACGGTCTACCTGGCCACTGACCTTGACCGCGAGGGGGAGGCCATCGCCTGGCATCTGCGTGAGGCCATCGGCGGTGATGATGATCGCTATCAGCGCGTGGTGTTCAACGAGATCACCAAAAAAGCGATTCAGGAGGCCTTTGCGAGCCCTTCGCGCATCGACCAGGCCCGGGTGAACGCGCAACAGGCGCGGCGCTTCCTGGATCGCGTCGTGGGATATATGGTGTCGCCGTTGCTGTGGTCCAAGGTGGCGCGGGGACTGTCCGCCGGTCGCGTGCAATCTGTTGCTGTGCGCCTGATCGTGGAGCGCGAGCGCGAGATCAGGGCTTTCGTGCCCGAAGAATACTGGGAAATCAACGCGGACCTCGAGAACGCTGCGAAGGAGCAGGCTCGTTTTGAGGTACGTCGCCACAAGGGTGAAAAATTCCGTCCGACGAACGAGACAGATGCCATGGCAGCGCACGATGCGCTGGATCGCTCGTCCTACGTCGTCAGTGAGCGCGAAGATCGCCCGACAAGGTCCAAGCCACCTGCACCATACATCACCTCAACGCTGCAGCAGGCAGCGAGCACGCGGCTGGGTTTCAGCGTCAAGAAAACCATGACGCTCGCTCAGCGACTGTATGAAGCCGGTTACATCACCTACATGCGGACTGACTCGACGAACCTGTCTGCCGAAGCGGTGGCGGCGTGTCGCGATTACATCCGTGATAACTACGAACCACGCTACTTGCCCGAAAATCCCGCGAGCTACTCGTCGAGTGAGAACGCCCAGGAGGCGCACGAGGCCATCCGTCCCTCGAATGTGCAGGTGACGCAGGCTCAGTTGCAAAATATGGAGCGGGACGCGGAGCGTCTGTATGAACTGATCTGGCGCCAGTTTGTGGCCTGTCAGATGCCGGCCGCGGAGTACACATCCACCACGATCACCGTCGCTGCTGGTGATTACGAGCTGGCCGCACGGGGGCGCATTGTGCGCTTTGATGGTTACACCCGCGTGCAGCCCCCCCAGGGGCGCAAGGGTGAAGACACGGTGCTTCCCGATCTGGGTAAGGGTGATGCACTGACGCTGCTGGCCCTGCACCCGGCGCAACATTTCACGACGCCGCCACCACGGTACGGCGAAGCCAAGTTGGTGAGTGAGCTCGAGAAGCGCGGTATCGGTCGACCCTCCACCTACGCCTCCATCATCTCGACCATTCAGGATCGGGGCTACGTGCGCCTCGAGAATCGGCGTTTTTATGCTGAAAAGATGGGTGAGATCGTAACCGATCGTCTGCAGTCCAGCTTCAGCGACCTGCTCGACTATGGTTTTACCGCGGGCATGGAAGAACACCTGGACGAGGTCGCCGAGGGCCAGCTCGACTGGCGCAAGCTGCTGGATGATTTTTACACCGACTTCAAGCAGCGACTCGACACAGCGCAGCTACCGGAGCCCGAGGGCATGCAGTCCAATGCGCCCACCATGACCGACATTCCGTGCAAAGCCTGTGGGCGGCCCATGCAGATCCGGACCGCAAGCACTGGTGTGTTCCTCGGTTGCTCGGGCTATTCACTCCCCCCCAAGGAGCGGTGCAAGGAAACCATCAATCTGACCCCGGGTGACGAGGCGATTCGCGAAGATGCTGACGATGAAGCGGAATCGCGTCTGCTGCGCAGCAAGCATCGCTGCAAGCTGTGCAACGCGGCCATGGACAGCTACCTGATCGATGAAGAACGCAAGCTGCATGTCTGTGGCAACAATCCCGACTGTGCGGGCTTTGAAGTCGAGACAGGTAAATTCAAGATCAAGGGCTACGACGGTCCCACGCTGGAATGCGATAAGTGCAGCAGCGAGATGCAGCTCAAGAACGGGCGCTTTGGCAAGTACTTCGGGTGCACCAACACCGAATGCAAGAACACGCGCAAACTGTTGCGCAACGGCGAGCCGGCGCCGCCCAAGATGGATCCGGTACCGATGCCCGAGCTCGCCTGCGAAAAGGTCGATGACACCTATGTGCTGCGCGATGGCGCAGCGGGCCTGTTCCTCGCCGCCAGCCAGTTTCCGAAGCATCGCGAGACCCGCGCGCCACTGGTGCGCGAGATTCTGCCGCACCGTGACGAGATCGATCCCAAGTACGCATTTCTCTTTGATGCGCCGGTAGAGGATGGCGACGGCAATCCCGCGCAGATCCGTTACAGTCGAAAGACCAAAGAGCAGTACGTCATGACCGAGGCCGACGGAAAAGCCACGGGGTGGAAGGCATTCCACGAAGGCGGTCGCTGGCAAGAGCAGGTGCCGGCGAAAAAGACGGTAAAAAAAGCCATCAAGAAAGCGGCGAAGAAAGCTCCACGGAAGAAAGCCCCGGCAAAGTCCGCGGAGCAGCCCGCGCAGGACTGAGTCCCGATGCGAACCCGTGGAGCCGCGAACCAGTCCCTATACCGGGCCCGATTGTTGTTGGCGGCATGGGACCGGGCCAGGGGGGAGCCGGTACCTGAGGCACAGTTGCAGGGAGCGTTTTATCCAGCCGTTCGCCTGCACCTGCGTCAGGCGTATGGCTGGTTTCTGCTGGCGGTGAGCGGTGTCGCGGAGGCTTCGGCTGCGGATCTGCCCTCTACTACGGCCGATCTGCCGGCGCCGGAACCCGGCAAGGCACGGATGCCGGAGCTTGCAGAATTCGAGCAGTTGGAGCAATCAGGCTGGCTGCAGCAGCTGTGGGCGGATGACTCGGTGGAGGCGACGCCGACGCGCATCGCCTCACCGGGTCTTCTGGGGAGTGACCGCGACAATCATGGACCAGCGGTCATCAAGTCCTGGATCGACGAGCTCGAAGTGACTATGGCGCGCATGGACGACTCCCTCAACGAATACTAGCCGCCCAGCTTTACGAACAAGGTATGTGAACCTGGTTTGTGAACTTGGTTTTTGAACCCAGGGTCGTGACTTGTGGGGCCGGGAGAGGGGCTGCTAGTATGTTCGTGCACTACATCCAGAGGATACTGCGTGCCTACATCCCTGCTTGAGATCGTGGATCTCGGTGATGGCGAAATTGTTCTGCAACGTGCTGACGACAGCGTTGAGCTCGACGTCGACGGAAACCCCAGCGACAGCGCACAGAGCGACGACGGGGGTTCCGAACCCCTGGTAACCATCAAGTTTTCTGACGAAACCCGCATGTACATCATGGATCAGGGGCTGGAAGTGGCGAAGGCCATGATCCAGGCCGGCATCCAGGCGGCGGCCAGCCTTGCGGAACAGGCCGAAGTCGAGGTGGAAACCTCGACGTCAGATACTGCGCCGAGAATCCTGCACTAGCTGCACTAGCTGCACTAGCTGCACTAATTGCACTAGCTGCACTAGCTATTGGACGCTGCGGCGGATAACGCCGACGCTCAACCCTTCGATCGCGAAGTCCTGCGCTTCAAGGTCAACATCGATGGGTTCCAGGGCGTCGTTTTCTGGCAGCAGCTGGATGAGTCGGCGGTTGCGTGTCTGCTTAAAACGTTTGACGGTGACTTCGTCGTCAATACGTGCCACCACAATGTCGCCGTTGCGGGCCACGGGTGTGCTGTGCACCGCCAGCAGGTCACCATCGAAGATGCCGATATTGATCATGCTGTCGCCCTGAACCCTCAGCAGGTAATCCGCGGCCGGGTGGAAGAGTGTGGCGTCCACGGCGCAGTGGTCTTCGACGTTCTCAGCCGCCAGGATCGGCTCACCGGCGGCGACGCGGCCAACGATGGGAAGTCCGTTATCTTCCGGCAGACGTATACCCCGAGAGGCTCCCGGTATGATCTCGATCGCGCCCTTGCGTGCCAGCGCTTTCAAATGCTCTTCGGCGGCATTGGCCGAGCGAAACCCTAGCTCCCGAGCAATATCTGCGCGAGTAGGAGGCAGGCCGGTTTCGTCGATGTGGGTGCGAATCACGCCAAGAACCTGTTCCTGACGGGCAGTGAGTTTGATCATGGCGAACCTGTGCGTCTATACAGTGACTGTGTATGTATACAGTATTTTGTCGCGGCTTTCATCCCCTGGGAGGGTAAATCGATGACGCTGTTTCCCCAATCGTTTCGTGGCATTCTTAGGTTATGACCAAGCTAAATACTCAAGAATCAGCCAGCGCGCCCTCAACTCCCGCCGCCAACGGCATCATTCACCTGTTGCGTCTGGACGGGCAGGGCGGCGCCACGAGAATTTCGTGGGAGGAATTGCAAGGCACTACCGATTACCACGGTACCTGGGTTCATCTGGATTTTGAGGACCCGGCGGTGCAGGCGTGGCTTGAAAATCACAGTGGTCTTAATGATATCGCCAGTCGCGCGCTGACCAATCCCGAGACCCGGCCCCGGGCACTGGCGCGGGGCAGGAACCTGCTGCTGACGCTTCGTGGGCTCAATGCGCCCAGGGCCGAAGAGGCCGAAGACATGGTCTCACTGCGAATCTGGACCGATGGTAACCGGGTTATCAGCACCCGGCGGCGGCCCCTGAATTCGACGCAGGATGTGGTGGATGACCTGCTCGCAGGCGAGGGTCCCTGCGATGCAGCCGAGCTTCTCGTGGTGTGGTGTGACCGTACCATCGAGCGCATGGGCGAGACGCTGAGTCACCTCGAAGACGAAGTGATGGACATCGAGGCGCGCTTACTTGCGGATTCGCGCGATGGACTGCGGCTGGAACTGGCCCAACTGCGCAAACGCGTTATTGCGGTACGGCGCTATCTGGCACCTCAGCGCGAGGCAATGAATCGTCTTGTGGGCGAAACCCTGCCCTGGCTGGACGAGTTGAACCGGCTGCGCCTGCGGGAAGTGACGGACCGCCTGATCCGGCAGATCGAGGACCTGGACGAAGTGCGCGATCGCGCGATCCTCGCCCAGGAGGAGTTGGCCAATCGCATCGCCGAAGAAATGAACGAGCGTAGCTACGTCTTCACGGCGGTGGCCGGAATTTTCCTGCCCCTTGGTTTTTTAACCGGGCTTCTGGGGATCAATGTGGGCGGAATGCCTGGCGTCGAGGACGGCGCTGCATTCTGGATAGTGGTGCTTCTCTGTGGTGCCCTGGGGGTTGGTCTGACCTTCCTGTTCCGACTTCGGCGGTGGCTCTGATATGCGTTTGTTGATTCTGCTGGCACTGTGTATCGCTGTCGGCACCGGGATCTCTGGTCCCGCGGTGGCGCAGAACGAGGCGCTCAACCCGGCCCGCTTGGAGTCGCTGCAGGCGGCCATTGACAGTGATACCAGCCTGTCGGAGGAACTGCGCGCGACCCTGAACCAGACGCTCGCAGAGGCTCGCGACAGTCTCGGTACGATCGACGTGATGGAGCAGCGTCAGCAGGAATATCGCGATGTCATCGACAACGGTGACGAGCGCGTTGAGTCCCTGGCCCAGCAGTTACGTGATGTGCAGGAAGCTCCGGCCTCGGTGACATCTCGCCTTGGGAGCGATCCGGACCGGGATGCGCTTGAGGCCGAGATTGATCGCGTAGATACGCAGCGTGCGGCGTGGATTGCCGAGCGACAGCTGAAAATGGATGCGAGCGCCGCCGCAGCGGCATTGGAGCAGGAACGGCGTCAGCGCCTCGCCGAATTGTCGTCGCAGCTTCCGGAGACCGCAGGCCCCGCAACCGGCAGCCCTTCGTCCGATCTCGAGCAACGGGTAATGGCGGCGCAGCGCACCGGTCGCCGCCAGGCCCTGCAGGCCGAAAAGACCACGCTGGAACTGGCGCTGCGAGCATCGCCGCGTATCAATAATGTTCGTGCGGCGGAATTGGCGCTGCTCGACGCATTGATTCTTGACAGTGACCAGTATCGCGAGGCGCTGCAGGAGCGCATCACGCAGGCACGGTCGAACGAGGCGCAGCAACGCCGCGCCGAAGTGCGTCGCCTGATGAACTCCCTCGGCGATGCGCCCACGCAGTTTTCCGCCATGGCCGCCACGAATCTGGAACTGATTGACGATACAGAATCCCTCGCCGCGGAACTCGAACAGGTTCGGGACGACATCGATACGCTTCGAACCAGCAAGGAGTCTATCAACGCCGATGCCAGTCTCACGCGCCGCCGCCTGGAAGTGGCGGGGCTCAAGGCCGAGTTGGGGGACGTGATGCTGTCGCGTCTCGGCGCGCTCCCCGACGTGCGGGGTCTGGCAGCGGGGCGCAAGCAACGCAACACGCGCATTACGGAGTTGTCTCTGGCGAGCATCGATATCGAGCAGATGCTTCGCGCCAATGACAAGGAACCCCTGTTTACAGATCTCGATGGCGCGACGAACTGGACGCCGCAGCAGAAGCGTGTGGCCACTCGGCTTGAGCTTGTTCACCGCTCGTTGTTACAGGATCGCCTGCAGGGTACGAATCGGCTGGTGACGATGCTCGTCGAGGCCAATCAGGCCTCGGAAGAACTGGGTGACCAGGCTCGCGCCTACGAACAGTTGCTCACGGCAAACCTGCTTTGGGTGCGCAATTACGCAGCGGTGACGCCCGAGTCGTTGCGCCGGCAGTTGTGGAAGCTCCAGTCGCTGGTTTCGCATTGGAATTTTTCCGACGCGGACCTGACACGGTTGCTGGATGTTCCGCTGCTTCTGGGCATCTTACTGGCCGTAGTGCTATGGGCCCGTCGTCCCTGGGCACGTCGGGCCCTGAACGAATTGGTGGGGCAACCCGTCCGGCCGAGGGATGAGAGCCGTGGCAAATTGCTTCGGGCACTGCTGCTCACGGCCCTTCTCGTGCTTCCCCTGGGAGTCACGCTATTGGTGCTCGGCCATGCGCTGACGCTGCTGGCGCCCGAAGATGCGATCGCCGCGGGACTGCAACGATCGCTATATCTGCTCGCGTTGCTGCTGCCGGCTCTGTCATTTTTTCGCAGGCTGGGCGGTCGCTTGGGTGCCGGTCGCCGGTTGCTGAAATGGAATGCGGCCAAGGCCGATGCGGTGACGCGGGATCTGGGCTGGATAAGGCCGCTGATCGTGCCCATCGTGTTTGCCTACGCCCTGGGCAAAGCCCTGTCACCCGG
Source organism: Gammaproteobacteria bacterium (assembly GCA_030433415.1). GTDB lineage: Bacteria > Pseudomonadota > Gammaproteobacteria > Pseudomonadales > Halieaceae > Congregibacter. Next base: position 141,002 of record JAUIMF010000001.1, read on the forward strand.
TGGTGGCGGTGGGGCCCTGGCCGTGATTGGAACCGCGACGGCAACAGTCATACTGCTGATCTGGTCACTGCGCATGCTGCGCAGCGGCGCTTTTTCGGGCGACGCCTTTGCCCGGCGTTCGCTGCAGGTACTGGTGGCGGGCTTGGTGGCGATCGCCGTCATGCATCTCAGTGGGCAGTTGTTCGCTGCCCACCGGTATCTCACCGCGCTGTATGGAAGCGTCGCGGCGGTGCTGGCGGTGTTGTTCGTCACCAGTGTGCTCAAGAGATTACTTCTGATTTATCGGGCGGATCTTGAGCGCAGGGCGCGGGAAGAAGCGCGGATGAGAGCGTCGGAGGGCAGCGCCGAGGGTGAGGTCACCGAGCCCGTCGAAGAAGAGGTAGATGCAACGACACTGTCTGACGCCTATGAAAAACTGCTGGGACTGTTCCGTTTTATAAGCCTGGGTGCGCTGCTGTGGTACATCTGGTCTCCCGCACTACCGGCACTGGCGGTCCTTGACACGGTGGAACTGTGGACGGCGGCGAATGCTTCGGCGGCAGGTGAGGTACACATCATCAGCCTGGGCGTGTTGCTGACAGCGTTACTGGTGGCCGTGGTGGCGCTGCTGCTGACTCGCCACCTGCCACCGCTGGTGAACGTGATGTTGATCGAGTGGACCAGTGTTACCAGCGGTGGCCGCTATGCGACCGGTATGATCATGCAGTACGTGATCCTGGGCATTGGTTTCTCCGTCGCACTGGGAATGATCGGGTTTCGATGGTCCGAACTGCAGTGGCTCGTTGCGGCGCTGGGCGTGGGCATCGGTTTTGGCCTGCAGGAGATTGTGGCGAACTTCATCAGCGGTCTTATCGTGCTGTTCGAACGACCCATTCGCGTGGGAGATATCATCAACGCCGGCGGTAACGAAGGGGTGGTAACGCAGATCAATGCCCGCGCCACAGTGATCCAGACCTTCGAGCGCAAGGAAGTGATGATTCCCAATCAGCAACTGATCACCGGGGTCGTCACCAATTGGTCCCTCAGCGATACGAGGCTGCGGGTGCTGATTCCCATCGGCATCGCCTATGGCAGTGACGTAGGGCAGGCCATGCGACTGCTTAACGAGATCGCGCGCTCGCACCGCGAAATTCTTGACGACCCGGAACCTACGGTGACGTTCGAGGACTTTGGCGACAACGCCCTGATTCTGTGGCTGCGCTGCTACGCCAGCACGGATTACGTTCGTGTCGCGACGGAGTTGCGAGAATTGATCTATAACCGTTTCAACGAGGAGGGTATCGGCATTTCGTTCCCGCAGCGGGACGTGCATCTCGATGCGAGCGAGCCAATTCCTGTGCGCCTGCTCGATCCCGCAGCCTCCGAAGGTCGCGACATTTAACGGTCGGACGCTGCGCGGTCGCGGGCGCTTTACACTCCGGGTTCAGAAGTCGTCGATACCCAGTACTGTGTCCGGTTCGATACGTGACAGGGGATTGCCCCACTGCGGTGGATGCAGGGCGGCGTCGGGGTCCATCTCGACATCGTCATCCAGCTCGAAGGCCGTGCGCCAGTCCTCTGGCGCCGCAGCGGTCACCAGGGCCAGTTCTCCCCAGGCCTCAAGGTCATAGTCGGCGATTTCACCGTCCAGGTACTGAATCTGTACCGTTCCCTCGTCGCGATCAAGCGCCACGATTTCGAAGACCTGGCGGCTGCCGAGCTCCTGATACCAGTGCCCGATTTCGGGTAGTAGTCTGCTCATCATTTTCTCCTCGTTGCCTCTGAAAGCTAACAGGTAGTTCGGTAACTTCCAGCGGCTCAGTTCAACCAGCCTGGCGGTGGGTCAAGGCATATTCTGGCGATGATTTAGACAGACCGCCGCGTTTCAATAGCTTGCCGGCTCTGCCATAGAAACCACCTGAGGAGTTGGAGCGGTTGTTATACTTGCCCGGTATTTCACCCGCAGATCTAAATTCACAAAAAATCTAAGCCATGATGCCTACCTCCGTTAAATCAGAACTCGCCGTCGCCTTCGCCGAGGTCGCCCAGCGGCTGTCGATGCCCTGGGAGTGGGTTGCGGTGATTGGCATGCTGTCGATCGCGGCAGTGGGACATCTGGTGCTGGAACTACTGCTTCGCTACTTCCAGCACGCAGCCCGACGTACGGAACACGAGTGGGACGACGCGGTGGTCACGTCCCTCGCTGCACCATTCAAGCTGGCCTGGTGGTTGCTTGTGCTCGCTACCATGTTTGCCCTGTTGCCCTTCGTAGCGGGTATCCGCGAAGTGGCTCTCACCGGTGTGCAGGGCGCCCTGGTGCTACTGGTGCCGTGGTTTCTGCATCGGTTCATCTCGGCCGGAGAACGGCAGGTTATTGCAACCCATTTCTCTGACAGCGCTTCGGTCGACAAGGCCACGGTGCACTCAACGGCGAGACTGCTGCGCGTGGCGCTGTGGGTTATCACGGCGCTCATGGTGCTGCAGACCCTCGGGGTATCCGTATCGGGGCTGCTCGCGTTTGGCGGTATCGGCGGTATCGCGGTGGGTTTTGCGGCCAAGGATCTGCTGGCGAATTTTTTTGGTGGCCTGGGTATTTTTCTGGATCGGCCGTTCACGATTGGCGACTGGGTGCGCTCGCCGGATCGCAATATTGAGGGCACCGTCGAGGACATCGGCTGGCGTGTGACACGTATCCGCACCTTCGACAAACGGCCACTGTATGTGCCGAATTCAGTCTTCGGTCAGATTACGATCGAAAACCCGTCACGGATGCTCAATCGGCGCATCTACGAGTCCTTTGGATTACGTTACGAGGACAGTCGCCGCCTGCAGGAGGTGATCGATAAGGTGCGTCAGATGATCAATGAGCACGAAGAAATCGATACCAGCCAGACCATCATCGTCAATTTCGAGGCCTTTGGGCCGTCGTCTCTGGATTGCTTTCTCTACGCCTACACGCGCACGACCAACTGGGTCGAATATCACCGCGTGAAGCAGGATGTACTGCTGAAACTTCTACAGATCGTGCATGATGCCGGGGCCGATATTGCGTTTCCCACCCGAACGCTGCATCTCGAAGGGGCCGGGGCCCCGGAGGGCGAGTCACCGTGAGCGTTGCCCTGATTGGCGGTACGGGGCTGGCGAATCTGGAGGGTCTGGAACCGTTGCGTACCCATGCGGTGGACACGCCCTACGGCGCGCCGTCCATGGCGATCGAGGAGGGGCGTTACGGCGACACGTCCCTGTTTTTTCTGCACCGTCATGGCGGTGCGGCAGGGCGCCCCATACCCCCTCATCTCGTCAACTACCGTGCCAATATCTGGGCCCTGAAACAGCTGGGTGTCACGCAGGTCGTGGCCAGTAATGCCGTGGGTTCTATCAACCCCCTGATGCGTCCCGGGCGCCTGGTGATACCCGATCAGTTGATCGACTACAGCTGGGGGCGCGAGCACAGCTTTGATGACGGCAGCAGCGGCGAGCTGCTTCACATTGATTTCACAGAACCGTTTGATCGGGAGCTGCGCGCCCGCATTCTGGTAGCGGCCGCCGACGCGAAGGTGCCCTGCCACGACAGCGCCACCATTGCGGTCATGCAGGGCCCAAGGCTTGAGACATCGGCAGAGGTACGGCGCCTGGGCGCTGATGGCTGCGATGTGGTGGGTATGACCACGATGCCCGAAGCCAGCCTGGCGCGGGAGCTGGGGCTGGCCTATGCGAGTGTCTGCATGGTCGTGAATGTGGCGGCGGGGCTGGACGATCGCCCCATCACGATGGATGCCATTCGCGCGATCCTTGATCAGGAGACCCGTTTGCTCGGCACGCTGCTGCGCTCTTTTCTGGCGAATCTGAGCGCCTGAGCGTTGCGGTTCGAGGGCCGCAGGGCACCCCGGGCCTCACCGGCGAGGCGCAACCGCGACCGGCGGGAATCCAGGTGCACCGCGTTGCCCGCGAGCTGCAGTCGCTGCCATGGTGTGACGAGTTCGTATCCGCGAATGCGGTTATCGCAAATGTGAACCCGATCAACGGTGCCCAGGCGTTGGCCGTGGTGTCCATACAGCGGCAGCGGACGCTCCAGCGTCGCCGTGACTTCGCCTGGTGCGTCGAGTGAGTTTGCGGTTTGCTGCACGGGTTGCCCCGTCGAAGTCCCTGCGCTCGTCGCGACCGGTTGTGGCGCGGTTCCTTCGCAAGCTTCCGGGGCAGAGCCACGGAGCGCCTGTGCCTTTGTGACCAGAGCGCGAAAAAGTCCGAATTGCGCTGGTAGATACAGCAGGTATTCGGGGTGCCACTGCACGCCGAACACCGAGCGTAACGCCGTGCCTTCGATCGCCTGGCAGATACCGTCGGCGTCCCGGGCAACAATGCGCAGGCCGTCGCCCGGAGTGTCGATTGCCTGGTGGTGCAGACTGTTCACCCGCACTTTAGCACGACCGAGCAGGGCCGCCAGTCCTGATTCCTCGTCCACCGTGACGCGCTTGCGCGGCAACAGTGATGCGCGGTTGGAGGTTTTGTGTCGCAGTGAAGTGACATCTTGAAGCAGGCTTCCCCCGCGCACCGCATTGAGCAGCTGCGCACCGCGACAGATGCCCAGTACGGGCACTTGTCGGTCCATTGCCCAGCGCAGCCAGCGAACTTCCAGGGCATCCCGCTCATGGTCGATACGTGCCTTGGGCATCTCTTCGCCACCGTACAGGTCGGGGCCAATGTCATCGCCACCGCTGACAATCAGGCCGTCGAAGGTTTCGCCGGGCGCCGGGTTGCGTACCGAAATGCGGCGGGGTATGCCCCCCGCAAGCCGGACGGCCAGGGCGATGCACCACCAGCTGGGCGCCCAACGTCGCCCATTGCTGGTGACACCTATGCGGACGCGCTGGCCCATTGGTCCGCTCGCTCAATCCAGTCGTTGCGCGCTACGCCCAGAAATCCCCGTTTTCCCAGCAGAAAGTCTGCGGTCAGTTCGTCGAGCGCCTGGGGATCATTCGCAAGACGCTCCACCACACACCAGCGGTTCCAGCTTCGGGCGAGGGTCCATTGCTCGTCATCGATCCGGCAGTCCGGCAGGCGATAGTGGAAAGTGGGGCGGGCATTGATTCGATCATCACCCACCTGCGCCTGTACCCGCTCCTCATCGATCTGCGCAAACAGGGGCAACATGTCCAGGGCCCGGTTGCGGGTTGGATTGTGCTCCAGATACTGATCGATCAGTTCCTCGGTAGACGGTTCGCGCAGTCCGTGGATGTCATGCAGATAGGACTCGGGGTAGGGGTCTACATACACGCTGAGTCGACGCGTGGTGTCGATGTCATGCTCGCGCATCAACCACCACTGCAGCAGGCAGTAGGCGCGCAGGTAGCGGTGCAGCGTCTCTGCCTCTAGATCAGGTGACTCGGCGTTTATATGCACGCCGAACGCCGCCAGGGGGCTGGACTCAGTGCCTTCCGCACCCGCCTCACGCAACGCGTCCGTGACCGGATGGAGCTGCTCCAGTGCCGAGAGCGGAACCGGAGGGCATACCACCTCAATGGGCACGATGTCGGTCACGAGCGCGCGAAGTGCGAGCGTCCAGTCGATCGAGGCGTCCTCCTGCTCCTCGAACCGGGCCCGATCTTTGAGAAAGTGCCAGTCAATCTCGATGGCAAACTTACCCAACTCCGGGTCTTCAACCACATGCTCGGCATTGGTGGTGCGGTCGAGGTCGGCACCCAGACTGTCGGCCACGGTTTTTGACGTTTCATCAATTCCCAGGCCGGCAAACTCCAGCTCAAAGCCCACGCGTCGCGGACTGCCATCCGCCTTGCGCCGGACGGGCGGCATGACGAAGCGCGCATCGTTGTCGGCATTTGCTTTCACGGTCATCTCCACAGTCAGTCGTTTCCTGATCAAACGCAGGCCGCTGCGGCAGCGCTTTCGGTCGGTTCACCAACGGTGGGGATCACTCCCTCGGCATTTTCCAGGTGTGCCCGTACGAACCACTGGAATTGCTCAAGTTCGGCCAGCTGTCCGATCAGCATGTCTTCGGAGACGGGATCCAGGCCGGCGATCTCTTCCAGGGCGCGGCGGTGCATCTCGTTCACTTCGGTGTAGACGAAATCCAGCGCACCGAGGTGCTCCACGGCCAAAGCGCGGCCCAGCGGATATTCACGACGAATACTGCGGTTGGAGACGGCTGCGGGGGTACCTCGCGGGACGCCTCCCAGCGTGGCGATGCGTTCAGCGATGGTGTCTGTCATCTCACGCACGCTGTCGACCTGGGGATCGAGCATTTCGTGGACGCTGATGAAATTGGGGCCGACCACGTTCCAGTGGATGTGCTTGAGCGTGAGTTGCAGGTCCAGCAGCGTGGCAAGACGGTCTTCAAGCAGAGCGATGACGCGACGGGCCGGGCCCTTACGTACACCGGGTACGGTGAAGTTGGACAGGGTGGTTGCTGCTTGAGTTTGGATTGGCATGTTTCCTCCTGGTTTGTTGGGCATCGACAGGAAGAAAACTTGTGCTTGTCATCATCCTGTCGTCAGGAGAGACTTAGCGAGGATTGTGCCATCAATAAAATAGCCAATTAAAACAATTAGATACGATATTTTTGTGCCGCCCGGCGGTGGCGGCAGGAGCAGAATTACCGGTGTTTTATGTAAATCCTACCGCCGCCGGTTGTAAGCCTTGCAAGATTCAGGGTGCGGAGTCCGGACTGGCTTCAACGTAAACGGACGGCAGGGCGTGACGCTCGCGGTGCTCGAGCGTGGCTGCTTCTTCACTTGCTGGCACCAGGGGCTGGTATTCATCGCCGGCGGGCACAACGCGTATCACCACACCGATGACCGGGTGGTCCAGATAGTGGATTTCGCCAGAGCGCATGCGTCGGCTCTGGCGATGCACAATGGCATGACGCCACGGGTATTCTTCACCGGTTTCCGCCGCGGGCGACCCATCGTTCACCGGCAAAGCCGCCGCAATGGGTGCCAGGACATCGAGCCCGGGTTCATCCTCAATAGGCGTCGTGGGCAGGAACAATGTTGCGGGATCGACAAGCGGCAAGGTGTTCCAGGGATCGGTGGTGTCGCCGGCCCGAGTTTCTGCGCGTACGGACGCCCGCGGCAGGGCTGGCGGGTCAATCTGCCAGCCTTCGGGAAGATAGTCCCCCATGGTGTTCAGCCAGAGATTCAGGTTTACGTGCAGATAACGGGACCGGTAAAGGCGAACCGAACCCTGCAGTGCGGGCCACGCGCTCTCGTCCGGGTCCGCGCTGCGGTCCACAACAACGGCGCTGGTATCTTCTTCGTCGGCGAGGCGGGACCACCAGCTGCCGTGGAACAGGATGCGCTGACCGCGCCGCCGCAGGATCCTCGCCTGTTCGACGAATTCATGCTGACTCGGATCGAGCAGTTCATAGGGTTGCACGAGCAGCTGTGGTGGCAACGTCTCGACAGATGGTCCGTCGACTTCTGTCACTGTATCCGGAGCCGGTTGAATGGGGTCCGGCAGGTTGGGATCGGTAGGCAGAGGGGCTTCGAGCGGAACCAGTAGCGCATCCGGGCGTGCAATATCGTCAAAGGGGGTGATCGCGGCGTTCATCACCAGCGTCTGGTAACCCTGGTCATCGATGCGGCTGTAGTTGGCGCCGGTCTCGACCAGGCGGCGCTCGGCAAGTTCCGCGTCGATGAGATAGCGATAACGTTCGGGATAGGCAAGTTCAGGTAGCGGTGCCCATTGTTCCGACTGCAGCGTGTTTTCATCGGTGCGCGCAAAAATGAGAATCTCAGTGCGGTACCAATCGTTCTCAAGCTCGGGCTTTACCGGATACAGCGCCGTGGATGGGTCCTGCTGGGCCACGGCGACCGCACCGGCGAGCGCCAGGACCAGGCCGGCAAGCCAGGTCAGGGTGGTCCCGGTGCCAGCCTCAGGCCGCTTCGTCATGCTGGTCTCCCGCCAGTTTTTCGAATAGTTGCCGGGCAAGGATCTCGCGGTCCTTGAGTGACGGCAGGGCTTGAACGATGCGCAGGCGGGAGGGTCCGGCCAGTTTGTAGTCCTGGGGATGCTCCTGCACAAGCGTGACAAGTTGCAGCGGGTCCACGCGCGTATCGTCCTGAAAATCCATGTGTCCTCCGGCCTCGCCCAGTTCAAGGGCCTTGATACCACAACGCTGGGCCTGAAGCCTGAGGGAATTCACCACAAACAGGGCTTTGACAGGATCGGGCAGCAGGCCGAAGCGGTCGATCATTTCGACCTGCATCTCGCGCAGGGCCTGCTCGTCTTCGCAGGCGGCGATGCGCTTGTAAAGAATGAGTCGCGTATTGGTGTCGGGCAGGTAGTCTTCGGGAATCAGGGCGGGGCCATGCAGGTTGACTTCGGTGATGGCTTCGAGGGGACCGTCGACATCGGGAATGTCGCCCCGTTGCAGGGCTTCCACGGCCTGGCGCAGCAAACGGGAGTACAGGCTGAAGCCCACGCTCTGGATCTGCCCGCTCTGCTCATCGCCCAGCAGTTCACCGGCTCCGCGGATTTCAAGATCGTGGGTTGCCAGCTGATAACCCGCGCCGAGATCACCAGCGGCTTCGATGGCTTCCAGGCGTTTTTCGGCGTCCCGGGTCATCGCGGAGGCGGGAGGGCAGAGCAGGTAGGCGTACGCCTGGTGGTGCGAACGACCCACGCGACCGCGCAACTGGTGCAATTGAGCCAGCCCGAAGCGATCCGCGCGATCGATGATGATCGTGTTGGCATTGGGAATGTCGATGCCGGTTTCAATGATCGTGGTGCACAGCAGAATGTGGTGGCGCTGGTGATAAAAATCACTCATGACCCGTTCTAGCTGCGTCTCGTGCATCTGTCCATGGGCCACGGCGATGGACAGGTCCGGCAGTAGTTCCTGCAGTTTTTGCGCCCGCTCCTCGATACTGCGCACCTCATTGTGCACGTAGAACACTTGACCGCCACGCAGCGTCTCGCGCAATACCGCTTCCTTTATCAGGCCCTGGTTACCTTCGCGTACAAAGGTTTTGATGGACAAACGCCGCGCGGGCGGGGTGGCGATGATCGACAGATCGCGCATACCCCCGAGCGCCATGTTCAGGGTGCGGGGGATCGGCGTGGCCGTGAGCGTGAGAATATCGACCTCAGCGCGCAGCGCCTTGATCGTGTCTTTTTGCTTCACGCCGAAGCGGTGCTCTTCATCGATGATCAGCAGGCCCAAATCCGCAAAGCGGATGTCGCTCTGCAGCAGTTTGTGTGTGCCGATGAGAATGTCCACTTCGCCCCGGGACAGGCGTTCAGCCACCACGCGGGTGTCGCTCGCGGCGCGGAAGCGGGACAGCACTTCAATGCGCGTGGGCCAGTGCGCGAAGCGGTCCCGAAAGGAATTGTAGTGCTGCTGCGCCAGCAGTGTTGTGGGTACCAACACCGCCACCTGTCGCCCGTTGGCAGCGGCGATAAACGCGGCGCGCATGGCGACTTCAGTTTTGCCGAAACCGACGTCGCCGCAGACCAGGCGGTCCATGACGCCCGAACCGCACATGTCCTGTTCCACCGCCTCAATGGCTGCCGCTTGATCAGGTGTCTCCTCAAAGGGAAAACCGTTGGCGAAACGGGCGTAGTCTTCGGGAAGGTTATAGCGAATGCCTTCGCGTGCCTCGCGGCGGGCGTAGACTTCGAGCAACTGCGCCGCCACATCATTGGCTTTTTCCCGCGCGCGGCGCTGAGCCTTGTCCCACTGCTCCGAACCCAGTCGGTGCAGGGGAGCGTGTTCGGGGTCACTGCCGGCATAGCGGCTGATCAGTTGCAGTGAGGCGACGGGCACGTAGAGCTTCGAACCCTCGGCGTACTCCAGGCTCAGGAATTCCGCCGCGTTGCCGTCCACGTCCAGATGGATCAGCCCCAGATAGCGCCCGATACCATGTTCGGCGTGCACCACGGGGGCGCCGGGGTGAAGTTCGTTGAGGTCGCGAAAAATTGCCTCGGGGTCGACGGCGTTCCTGTGACGTCGCCGCCGTCGCTGAGCCACGCGTTCGCCGAAGAGCTGTGCTTCGGTGATGAGCATGGGAGCGGTGCTGCCAAGATTGATACCGCGATCCAGCGGTGCCACACAGAGGGCAAAATCGTGGGACGAAGCGCAAAACTCGGTCCAGCTGCCGATCCGCGGCGGTGGGTTCTCCAGGGACTCGAGCAGGATCTCGCTGCGGCCCTCGGTCTCGGCGCACAACAGCACCGGGCCTTCGTGTCCTTCAAGGAGTCGGTCCAGGCGCGAGCGCAGGCCGCGCTCGCTATCGCTGTCCAGCAGTTGCGGCGGCGCGAGGGCCGGAGTCGTTACGTGTACTGGGGCTTCGGGGTTTGTGCGCAGTTCCAGCACGGCGCGCTGACCCAGGGCGCTGTAAAGCTCCTCGACCGGCGTGAACAGCTCCCTGGGCTCCAGCAGCGGGCGACGGGGATCGACGCCGTAGTCTTCGTAGCGACGGGACGCTTCCTCCCAGAATCGCTGCGCGGCGTCGTGGTGATCGCCGACCGCGATGAGTGGCGCGTCCTCGGGCAGGTAGTCCAGCAGCAGTTCGCAGCCGGCAAAAAACAAGGGCAGATAGTATTCCGCGCCGCCCGGTGCGCGGCCCTCAGACAGCTCCGTGAACACCGGGCACTGGTCGTGGTCCACGTCGAAGCGCGCGTACCAGCGCTGCTGAAAATCACGGATTGCCGCCGGATCCAGGGGGAACTCCCGCGCCGGCAGCAGGTCCACGCTGGGCAGGGTGTTCACCGTGCGCTGCGTTTCGGGATCGAAGCAGCGCAGCGTGTCAATTTCGTCATCCAGCATGTCGATGCGCAGGGGGAGCCTGCTGCCCATGGGGAATACATCCATGAGCGAACCGCGAACGGCAAATTCGCCGTGCTCGTACACCGTGTCCACCGCCCGGTAACCGCTTCGGCCCAGGGCACTGCGAAGTGCAGAGACGTCGAGGGTCTGGCCCTGTTCGAGAATCAGACTGTTGGCCTCGATGTAGTGCCTGGGGGGCAGACGCTGCATGAGCGCCGCCATGGGTAGCACCAGAACGCCGCGCTCGCAGCGGGGCAGGCGATGAAGCGTACGCAGGCGCTCCGAAACGATGTCCTGGTGGGGCGAGAAGTTGTCGTAAGGCAGGGTTTCCCAGTCCGGAAGCTGTAGCAGCTCATAGTCGTCCGGCAGAAAAAAGGGCAGCTCCCGCAGCAGGACCTGGGCCCGCGCGGTGTCCTCGGCCAGGACTACCGTAAAAGGAACGTCCGCGGCGATTTCGGCGATGGCAAGGGCGGGCGTGGCGCCGGGAAGCGGTCCCAGGGCAGTCCGACTGCCGCGTTTGGCAGGCCAGGGGGTTGACGCCAGCAGGCCGTGGAAGAACTTCATGTGCCGGATGATCACAGATAAAAAAGGCTGCACATTGTAGGGGCTGCGGCCGGGCTGTACCAATCTGTGACCCCGGTGGCAAAAGTCGTGTTGCGGGCGGGATTCGCGGCAGGGATAATGCGCGCCCACCGCAAGCCGCAGCACATTGAGAGGACGTATTTCGTGACGGACCACAAGCGACCCCGCCCTGACGATTATTTCAGTGACTGGAAAGAGCGTGAGGCTCTGGCTGAAGACCTGATTCCCCTGGTCGGCCGCCTGGCCCGTGAGCGGAATATCAAGTGCTTCTGCTACGACCGCTCCATGGTCAACAAGTCCGTGCTGGACCTGATGAAGACCCATCGCTATGTGCGCCAGGTCGAGGGCAATGAGCTGTCGGAGCGCGAAACGCATCCCATCGTCAAGGCGATCAGCGGCATGAATATCGGTCCCGCGCACATCGATGTGGGCCGTCTCGCGGTGAATTTCTATGACAAGGGGCTTGGTGAAGGCAAGACCCTTGAAGAGTACCTGCGTTCTGAGCTCGACTACCTCATTGACTCCACCCACAAGCCGCTGGAGAAGCCGGTGGATGTGGTGCTCTACGGTTTTGGTCGCATCGGCCGTCTTATGGCCAGAATTCTTATCGACAAGGCCGATGGTGGCGAGGTGTTGCGCCTGCGGGCGGTGGTCGTGCGCAAGGGCAAAGCGCCCAATGATCTGGTCAAGCGCGCCAGCCTGCTGCGTCGCGATTCTGTGCACGGTGCCTTCGCCGGGACGATTCGCGTCGATGAAGAGCGCCAGAGCTTTGTGGCCAACGGCAACGAGGTGCGGGTGATTTACGCGGATTCACCCGACAGCATTGACTACACCGAGTACGGCATTGATAACGCGCTGGTGGTTGATAACACCGGGGTCTGGCGTGACGAGGAAGGTCTGTCCCAGCACCTCAAGTCCAAGGGTGTCGCCAAGGTGGTGCTGACTGCGCCCGGTAAGGGCAACCTGAAAAACATCGTCGCGGGCATCAACAGCAGTGATATCGCCGATGACGATCGCATTATCTCGGCGGCCTCCTGCACCACGAACGCCATCGTACCGCCCCTGAAGGCCATCGATGATGAATACGGCATTGTGCACGGGCACGTGGAGACGGTGCACGCGTTCACCAACGACCAGAACCTGATCGACAACTACCACAAAGCGGATCGCCGGGGTCGCAGTGCGCCGCTGAACATGGTGATCACTGAAACCGGCGCCGCCAAGGCGGTGTCGAAGGTGTTGCCGCAACTTGATGGCAAGCTCACCGGTAATGCGATTCGTGTGCCGACGCCCAACGTGTCGATGGCGATCCTCAACCTCACGCTGAAGGAATCCACGGACCGGGATCGCCTGAACGAGCACATGCGCCACATGGCACTGCATTCCGGCATGCGTCGCCAGATCGATTACTCCAACTCGCCGGAAGTTGTGTCCACGGACTTCGTCGGCTCGCGCACCGCCTGCGTACTCGATGCCCAGGCAACGATCGTCAACGGCAATCAGGCCGTGGTGTACCTCTGGTACGACAATGAGTTCGGCTACAGCTGTCAGGTCTATCGGATTCTGGAGCGAATGGCCGGCGTCGACTACCTGGTCTACCCACCCAAGTCCTGAGATCGCGCCGCGTGAGGCGCTGCCTCGAGTGCTGATTCGGGCCTTTGGTCTAGTAGCACCGGGGGGCGCACCTCCGCTATAATGCGCGCGATTAAAAACCGGTCTATCGGGGGTGCGAAAAGAGACCGGTTCGCCAGCCAGGCGAAAGCGCTGCCACATGGTGTGGAGCGCGTGGCATTCTTGCCGATTACCCCCGGGTTGCTTCGCCACAGTATTGAATTCAATGGCGAATTCGAGATGGCGAATTCGAGGTGGACAGGCCTGCTCGGCGCCGTCCACAACAGTGACAGTTACGATCCAGGCGGATTAGATGATCAAGATTTCCCGGGGACTGAATATCCCCCTAGACGGTGCGCCCTCGCAGCAGATCGAGGACGCGCCGGCAGCGCGTGCTGTGGCAATACTCGGTCACGACTATGTCGGCATGAAACCCACAATGGAAGTCCAGGTTGGCGACCGGGTTCGCTGCGGTGACCTGCTCTTTACCTGCAAGAAGACCACGGGTGTTCGCTACACCGCCCCGGCGTCAGGCACCGTGTCGGCGATCAACCGCGGCGCCAAGCGGGTGCTGCAATCCGTGGTTATCGACGTGGACGGTGACGAGGCGGTCGATTTTGGTGCGATGGATGCCACCGCTGCGCGCGCGCTGGACGCCGATGCGGTACGGGAGCGACTCGTACAGTCTGGCCAGTGGACGGCACTGCGCACGCGCCCGTTCAGCAAGGTGCCTGCGCTGAATCACGAGCCTGCCGCCATCTTTGTGACGGCTATCGACACACAGCCCCTCGCCGCGGATCCCGCGGTCATCATCGGCGAGCAGCGCGATGCGTTTGATCTTGGCCTCGACCTGTTGGCCAAGCAGACAGCCGGTACGCTGTTTGTCTGCACGGCACCGGGTGCTGATGTGCCCGCTGGCACCGCCGGCAATATCCAGCGCGAGGAATTTGCAGGACCGCATCCGGCGGGACTCGCAGGCACGCATGTTCATTTTCTGTTCGGCGCGGCTGCCGGCCGCACCGTGTGGACCATTGGCTACCAGGACGTTATCGCCATCGGTCGGCTGTTCCTCGACGGTCGCCTGTGGACCGAGCGCGTCATCGCCCTGGCAGGCCCGCAGGTCGAAAACCCGCGCCTGTTGCGTACGCGTCTCGGCGCGGACCTTGAAGCCCTGTGCGCGGGAGAGGTGCGCGGCGGTGAGAATCGCATCGTCTCAGGCTCCGTGCTGGGTGGACGCAAGGTCGCCGGTGCAACGGCCTATCTCGGGCGCTATCACCAGCAGGTGAGCGTGCTCGCCGAGGGGCGTGACCGCGAGTTCATGCACTACATGCGTCCCGGCGTACGCAAACACTCCAGCACCGGTGTGTTCCTCAGCAATTGGTTTGGCCTGAAACCCCTGGCCATGACGACCACCACCAACGGTAGCGAACGCGCCATGGTACCGGTGGGCAGTTACGAGCGCGTGGTACCCATGGACATGCTGCCGACGCAGCTGCTGCGTTCGCTGATCGTCGGCGACACCGAGACTGCCCAGGCCCTGGGCTGCCTTGAACTGGACGAAGAAGACCTGGCGCTCTGTACCTATGTGTGTCCGGGCAAGTATGAATACGGGCCGATCCTCAGGGATAACCTGACACGCATTGAGAAGGAGGGCTGATCGTGGCACTTCGCAAGCTGCTGGACAGCACCGAGCACTATTTTCAGGAAGGCGGGCGCCTGCAGGCCCTGTATCCGCTGTACGAGGCCGTCGACACGATTTTCTATCGTCCGGCCAGCGTGACGCGCAATACCGCCCACGTCCGCGACGGGGTGGATCTGAAGCGCATCATGATCACCGTATGGCTCGCGGCGTTCCCTGCCATGTTCTATGGCATGTACAACCTCGGCTTTCAGGCGAACGAGGTTCTCGCTGTCACCGGCGGTGGCGTCGAAGGTTGGCGCGGTTATTTGATCGAGGCCTTCGGTGGCTACGACGCTGCCAACTGGTGGCACAACCTGTGGTTCGGGGCGCTGTATTTCGTACCGATCTACATGGTGACGTTTTTGGTGGGGGGCTTCTGGGAAGTCCTGTTCTCTATCAAGCGCGGTCACGAGATCAATGAAGGCTTCTTTGTCACCTCGATTCTCTTTGCCTTGATCTGCCCACCGGACCTGCCCCTCTGGCAGGCGGCGCTGGGTATCAGCTTCGGCGTGGTGATCGGCAAGGAAGTCTTCGGCGGCACCGGCAAAAACTTCCTCAACCCGGCGCTGACGGGTCGCGCGTTCCTGTACTTTGCCTATCCCGCCCAGCTTTCTGGTGATGCGGTATGGACCGCCGTCGACGGCTACAGCGGCGCGACGCCCCTCGGTGTCGTCGCGGCCGATGGTATGAATGCCCTGCAGGCGCAGTACACCTGGATGGATGCATTTATTGGCGCCATCCCGGGCTCCATCGGCGAAACGTCCACACTCATGGTCATGATTGGTGGCGCTGTGCTGCTGCTGACCCGTGTTGCGTCCTGGCGCGTGGTCGCTGGCGTCTTTGTGGGCATGTTCCTGTTCTCTTCGCTGCTCAACGTGGTGGGCTCTGACAGCAACCCGGCGTTTGCCATGCCCTGGTACTGGCATCTGGTGGTCGGAGGTTTTGCCTTTGGCATGTTCTTCATGGCGACGGACCCCGTGTCAGCGGCCATGACCGACAAAGGGCGCTGGGCCTATGGGATTCTGATTGGTGTGATGACCGTGCTTATTCGCGTCATCAACCCCGCGTTCCCCGAGGGCATCATGCTGGCGATCCTGTTCGCCAACCTGTTCGCTCCGCTGTTTGATCATTTTGTTGTGCAGTCCAATATCAAGAGGAGGCTCGCCCGTGTCCAGTAATGACAGTATCGGCAAGATCCTCAAGGTTGCCTTTGCACTGTGCATCGTATGCTCGGTGATCGTGTCCACGGCGGCGGTGGTGCTCAAGCCGGCGCAGGAGGCGAACAAAAGCCTGGATCGCAAGCGCAACATTCTGCAGGCCGCCGGTATGCTCGAGCCTGGTGTGAGTGTTGATGAGCAGTTCAAGGTGATCGAAGAGCGTTACGTCGACCTGCGCTCGGGGCAGTTCACCGATGACGTGCCCGAGGGCTACGAGCAGCGCGCTGCATCCAAGGACCCGGCTCTGTCGCGGGATGTGGCCACGGACGAAGACATTGCCAAGGTAGGCCGTCAGGCCAATATCGCCCAGGTGTATCTCGTACGCGGTGACGATGGCGGATACGACAAGATCATCCTCCCGGTCCATGGCTACGGTCTCTGGTCCACGCTCTACGGCTTTCTGGCGCTGGAATCCGACGCCAACACGGTGGCGGGTCTGGGCTTCTATGAGCATGGTGAGACGCCGGGGCTCGGCGGCGAGGTAGATAATCCGCGCTGGAAAGGACTCTGGCCGGGTAAAAAGGTCTATCGCGACGGCGATGTGGAACTGCGCCTGCTCAAGGGTTCGGTGGATCCGACCAGTGCAAACGCCGAGTGGCAGGTCGATGGCCTTGCCGGTGCGACGCTCACGAGCCGCGGTGTGAGCAATCTTATTACTTTCTGGATGGGTGAAGACGGTTTTGCACCGTTCCTGACCAATCTGCGCAACGGAGACGCCTGATCATGGATGCCGTGAAGGACACCCTGACTACCCCGATCTTCAAGAACAACCCCATCGCGCTGCAGATCCTGGGTATCTGCTCTGCGCTGGCGGTGACCTCGTCCCTGCAGGTCACGCTGGTGATGTGTATCGCCCTGACATCAGTGACGGCGTTCTCGAACCTGTTTATCTCGCTGATCCGCACGCATATTCCGGGCAGCATCCGCATTATTGTGCAGATGACCATCATCGCCTCGCTGGTGATTCTGGTCGACGAAGTGCTCAAAGCGGTGGCCTATGACATCAGCAAACAGTTGTCGGTGTTCGTCGGCCTGATCATCACCAACTGCATCGTGATGGGGCGCGCCGAAGCCTTCGCGATGAAGAATCCGCCCGTGGCAAGCTTTTTCGATGGTATCGGCAACGGCCTGGGCTATTCCGTGGTACTGATTTTCGTAGCGGTGATTCGCGAGCTTTTCGGTGCGGGCAAACTGTTTGGTTTTGAAATCCTGCCTCTTGTGACTGAGGGCGGCTGGTACAACCCCAATGGTCTGCTACTGCTTCCCCCGAGTGCGTTCTTCCTGATTGGTCTGTTCATCTGGATGCTGCGGGCATGGGATGCGAAGCAGGTGGAGGAGCCTGACTTCCGTATTGCCAAACACACGGTAGCCGAGGAGGGCGTGTAATGGAGTACTACCTCGGCCTGTTTGTACGGGCAATCTTCATCGAGAACATGGCGCTGTCTGTGTTCCTGGGTATGTGCACGTTCCTGGCGGTATCGAAAAAGGTCAGCGCCGCGATCGGGCTGGGCATTGCGGTTGTCGTGGTGCTGACGATCACGGTGCCGGTGAACAACCTGATCTACAACTACCTGCTGGCGGACGGCGCTCTGGCCTGGGCGGGCCTGCCTGACGTCGACCTGTCGTTCCTGGGACTGCTGTCGTATATCGGTGTGATCGCCGCACTGGTGCAGATCCTCGAGATGTTTCTCGACAAGTACGTGCCCGCGCTCTACAACGCCTTGGGTGTGTTTCTGCCCCTGATTACGGTGAACTGCGCCATCCTTGGTGCCTCCCTGCTGATGGTGGAGCGGGACTACAGCTTTGGCGAAAGCGTGGTCTTTGGCGCCGGTGCCGGCGTGGGCTGGGCCCTGGCCATCGTGGCCCTGGCGGGCATCCGCGAAAAGCTGAAGTACAGCGATGTGCCCGATGGCTTGCAGGGCCTGGGCATAACTTTTATCACTGTAGGGTTGATGTCCCTGGGCTTCATGGCCCTGGGTGGCATCGATCTGTAAGCCGGTTTTCTGAGGTCCCCTAGATGGATATGACGATTGTTTATGGCGTTGGCATGTTTACGGCCATCGTCCTCGCGCTGGTCGGCATTATTTTGTATGCCAGAACCCTGCTGGTGAGCAGTGGCAATGTGACCATCGAGATCAACGGCGAGAAGAACATTACCGTGCCCGCTGGCGGCAAGCTGCTGCAAACCCTGTCTGAGGCCGATATTTTTCTCGCTTCCGCCTGTGGCGGTGGTGGTACCTGCGCTCAGTGCAAGTGCATCGTGAACGAGGGCGGCGGCTCCATGCTGCCAACGGAAGAATCACACTTCACGCGTCGCGATGCGGCCGAAGGCTGGCGCCTGTCCTGCCAGACCGCCGTCAAGCAGGATATGAAGATTGAAGTGCCCGAAGAGGTCTTTGGCGTAAAACAGTGGGAGTGCACCGTCGAAAGCAATCCCAATGTGGCGACCTTCATCAAGGAGTTGACCCTGCGTCTGCCCGAGGGCGAGAACGTTGACTTCCGTGCTGGCGGTTACGTGCAGCTGGAATGCCCGCCGCATGTGGTGAACTATGCGGACTTCGATGTGGACGAGGAATATCGCGGTGACTGGGAGCGTTTCGGCTTCTTCAAGCTCAGCTCCACCGTCAAGGACACCACAATCCGTGCCTATTCCATGGCGAACTACCCCGAAGAAAAAGGTGTGGTGAAGTTCAACATCCGTATTGCGACGCCGCCTCCGGGCAGTGAAGGCATTCCGCCCGGGGTGATGTCCTCGTGGGTGTTCAACCTCAAGCCTGGCGACAAAGTGAAGGTGTATGGACCCTTCGGTGAGTTCTTTGCGAAGAAGACCGATGCCGAAATGGTGTTCATCGGTGGTGGTGCCGGTATGGCGCCCATGCGTTCACACATCTTTGATCAGCTCAAGCGCCTCGAAAGTAAGCGCAAGATTTCGTTCTGGTATGGCGCACGCTCACTGCGTGAAATGTTCTACGGCGACGAATACGACCAATTGGCCGCCGAGAACGATAACTTCGAGTGGCATGTCGCGTTGTCGGATCCTCAGCCTGAAGACAACTGGGATGGACTCACGGGCTTTATCCACAACGTGCTCTACGAGGAGTACCTGAAGGATCATCCAGCGCCGGAAGACTGCGAGTACTACATGTGCGGTCCGCCCATGATGAACGCCGCCGTGATCCAGATGTTGACGGATCTCGGTGTTGAGCCTGAGAACATTCTATTGGACGACTTCGGCGGTTGATCCACGACAGCCGGCCTTCGGGCCGGCTTCTTCGTTATGCGCAGAATTTTTCTTCTCTGTTTGCTGCTCGGTGCCCTGATTACCGGCTGCGGCGATGCTCCTGAGCGTGGTCGTCTGTCTGGTGCCACCATGGGTACCACCTGGTCCGTGATTTATGCCAACGCGGGTGACGTTGACGCCCAGCGCCTGCGTTCGATCATTGAGCAGGAACTCCTTGAGATTAACGCCGCACTGTCGACGTACATTCCCGATTCAGAAATATCCCGACTGAATGCGCTCGAGGGGGACGTCAACCAGCAGCTCTCATCGCGTTTTGCCGAGGTGCTTTCTGCGGGCCTGCGCATCAGTGCGCTCACCGATGGGGCCTACGATATTACCGTCGGCCCGCTGGTGGAACTCTGGGGCTTTGGAGCCCGGGAGTTTGACGGGCTTGTGCCCGCTGTCGAAACCGTGGCGTCCACCGCACAGCGGGTCGGTGTGCAGCGCCTGGAGTGGGACGAAGAAACCCGTGTGTTGCATCGCCCCTCGGCCATGCGTATCGATTTGTCATCCATCGCCAAGGGCTATGCGGTGGATCGCCTCAGTGTGCTCCTGCTAGAGCAGGGTCTGGACAATACCCTGGTAGAAATCGGCGGTGAATTGCGAGCTCGCGGAGAGCGACCCGAGGGCGGTCCCTGGCGTTTGGCGGTGGAGTCACCCGACCCAGCAGGTCAGCGGTTTATTGAGGCGTTGGTGGTCAGCGATGCGGCGGTAGCCACATCGGGGGACTACCGAAACTTTTTTGAAGTCGACGGCCAGCGCTATTCCCACCTTGTGGATCCGCGCACTGGCTACCCCGTGGCGCACGAGCTGGTCTCGGTCACCGTTATTCATGAAAATTGTATGGAGGCGGACGGGCTGGCAACGGGATTGATTGTGCTTGGTCTGGAGTCGGCGCTGGCATTGGCCGAGGCACAGGGACTGGCCGCACACTTTGTTTCTCGGGGCGAGAAGGGACTTGAGGTACACTACACAAGTGCATTTAGCCCCTACCGGTATCAGACCGGTGATGGGGCGAGCGAATGATCGGTGCCGGAAGCGGCGACTCCGGTTGTCGCAGCTGGCACTGACGACGGACTGTCGACAACGGTAAGGAGAACTTGGGAGGCATCATGGTTTTCGTTCTGGCATTTCTGGTGATGGCCGTCATCATGGCGGGTATGGCAATCGGTGCCATGGCGGGGCGTGGGCCCCTCAAGGGTTCCTGTGGTGGACTCTCTGCTGTAGGTATTGAGGGCCGCTGCGAGATTTGTGGCGATGACCCAAGCCTCTGTGAAGAGCAGAAGGAATCCGCCAACGCACCTGAATCACTGTTCTACGACGCGTCCTCGGGCAAATAAGGTTCGGTTACTTGGTCGCGTTCACGCGCTACCTGGGGCTGCGCTACAGCTTCAGCCGACAGCGTTCCCGTTTTACCACCCTGGTTTCGGCCGCTTCGATGCTCGGCATGGTGCTGGGTGTGGCCAGTCTGATAACCGTGCTATCGGTGATGAACGGCTTCGCTGCCGAGCTTCGCGGGCGAATCCTCGCGCTCGTGCCGCACGCGTACCTCGAGTACGCAGCGAACACCACTGCTGACGACAGGCAGGCGTTGGCCGAACGGGTCCAGAGCGATGCCGCCGTTGTCGCCAGTGCGCCCTTCCATCACGAGGTTGTGCTCCTGGCGGGGCCGTATGGGCGTCATGGTTCGCGCCTGACGGGCATCGACATCACCCGACAGGGTGACGTCGCTGGGCTGGACCGCGCGCTCCTGGCCGGTGAACTTGGTAACCTCGATGAACCCTTTACCGTGATCCTTGGTGCGTCGCTGGCACGCATGCTTGGCGTCACCGTGGGTGACGATGTTCGCGTGATACTGCCGCGGGTTTCGGCGACGCCCCTGGGTGTATTTCCCCGCAGTCGCTCCCTGACGGTAACGGGTCTTTTTGAAGTTGGTGCGGAGCAGGACGCACGTCTCGCCTACGTTTCCCTGGACAGCGCCCGCCGCTTGTTCCGCGACAGCGGCACCCAGGGTTTGCAGTTGCACCTGCAGGACCTGATGGAGGCGCCAGCGCTGGCAGCTCGTATGGCCGGGCAGGTTGCACCAGCGATCCTGAGGCCGTGGACAGAAACCCAGGGCTCGCTGTTTCGCGCCATACGGATGGAGAAGGTTACGGTGATGGTGCTGCTGCTCGGCGTGGTGCTCGTGGCGGCCTTCAACATTGTTTCGACACTGGTTATGGCAGTGACGGAAAAACGGCGGGATATCGCCGTACTGCGCACCATGGGCGCTACACCCATGGAAATTGCCCGTATTTTTCTGGTGCAGGGCCTGTCGGTGGCGCTGCTGGGAGTCGCTGTCGGCACCTTACTCGGGGTGGTGTTGGCCCAGAACATCGCCGAAGTGGTCCATGCGATCGAGCGTATGGTGGGTGCACAGATCTTTGATCCCCAAGTGTATTTTATTTCTCGCTTGCCCTCGGAGTTGCGCTGGATGGATGTGCTGGTCGTAGCAGGTTGCAGCGTGCTCCTGAGCATTGTCGCGGTGCTGTATCCCGCCTGGAGAGCAAGTCGAATAGCCCCCGCGGAGGTGCTGCGTTATGAGTGAAGTCGCGCTGCAGTGCGTTGATGTATGCAAGCACTATGCGGACGGTGAGCGGCGCGTGGACGTATTGCGTGGCGTTGATTTTCGGCTGGAGGCCGGTGAGAAGGTGGCCATTATCGGCGCCTCGGGATCAGGTAAGTCAACGCTGTTAAATCTGCTGGGTGGGCTCGATGTGGTGTCTGCAGGCCGCGTGGAACTGGCGGGTCGTGATCTGGCGTCGTTATCAGAAACGGAGCGCGCACGCTGGCGCAACCGCCATCTGGGCTTCGTCTACCAGTTTCACCACCTGTTGCCGGAGTTCTCCGCCCTCGAGAACGTTGCCATGCCGCAGTTGATCGCCGGTATAGCGCGCGGCGAGGCCCATAGCCGGGCCGCGGCGATGCTCGAGGCCGTGGGGCTGGACCAGCGCGCCGAACACCGCCCAGGACACTTATCCGGTGGCGAGCGTCAGCGGGTCGCGATTGCCCGCAGCCTGATCAATGCGCCCGGCTGTGTGCTCATGGATGAACCCACCGGCAATCTGGACCCCGAGGCGGCGTCGCAGGTGCTGGCGCTGGTCGATGCGCTGAGAGAGAACGACAGTGCTTTTGTGGTGGTAACCCACGATGCTGACGTCGCTGCGCGAATGCAGCGGATATTGCGGCTGGAAAACGGTCAGTTGGTGCCCGTAGAGCAGGGCGCGACGTGAGCAATCGGGAGCTATTGCGTATCGCCCTGCGTTACACGCTCGCATTCGGGCGTGGGCACCTTTCTGTATTTATGGCCGCGGTATCGGTAACGGGGCTGGTACTGGGGACCGCATTGCTGCTCACGGTGCTGTCGGTCATGAACGGCTTCGAGCGCGAAATGCGGGATCGCATACTCGCGCTGGTGCCGCACATCACGGTACACACGCCCGCCGATGGGGGAGCACGGTACGACCTGTCGTCGTCGCTGGCTGCCATGTCGGGGGTCCTGGAGGTTTCGCCGTTCGTGAGTTTTGATGCGATGGTGGTGCGCGGGTCGGCGGTCACCGCGGTTGCCGGGCTGGGTGTGGATGGTTTGCCGGTGGGCGCTGCCGAGGGTATCGCTATCGACGATCTGGCCGCCGGAGAGGTCATATTGGGTGATGCGGTGGCGGAACGCCTGGGTACGAGTGTTGGCGATCATGTGACGTTTATTGCTTCCCAGGACAGCGCGTTTCGGGCTGCAGCGATCACGTCCGAGCGCCTGCGGGTTGCGGCGGTGGTCGATACCGGTACGGAGCTGGACGAGGCGCTGGCGCTGTTGTCATTGCCGGATGCATCCAGGCTCGCTGGTCTGGATGGTGGAATCAGTGGTCTGCGTGTGCGTCTGGAGGACCCGTTCAGCGTGGATGAGCGCCTTCCCCAGCTTCGTCGGGCGTTGACGCCGGGTTCCTATGCGACGACCTGGCGCCTGACGCACGGCAACCTGTATGCCGCGATCAAGCTGTCGCGTGATCTGGTGGTGCTGCTGCTCACGTCCATCATTGGTGTAGCGGCGTTCAACGTGGTGTCGGCCCTTGTGCTTATCGTGATCGATCAGCGTGGTTCGATTGCCATTTTGCGAACGCTGGGGGCATCGCCGGGTGCAATGGCGCGCCTGTTTCTGATTCAGGGCCTGTTGATCGGTGTGGTGGGCTCCGCGATCGGCTGTGCCGTCGGTGCGCTCTTGAGCCTCAGTCTGCCATCGATGATTGCCTGGCTCGAAGGCATGCTGCAACTGCAGTTTCTCAATACCGACGTCTACCCGGTGTCATTCATACCCGTGGATCTTCGCGGTGCAGACCTACTGCTCATTGCCGGCGTTGCCGTGGTGATGTGCATGATCGCGGCGCTGTATCCGGCGCTGCGGGCGGCGCGTCTTGCGCCGGCCCAGGTCCTGCATCAGGACCTCTGACGTCGCGCAGCCTTGCGCCGCCGCCAATGCCGTATCACGCGAATACGCCAGAGCACATTCACCACGAAGTAACCCAGGCTGCCAAAGAACAATCCGCACAGTACGCAGCCCACGGCCAGGGGCTTCCACACCCGTAGCAGTCCAGTCTGAAACCACTCCAGGGTCAGGGCAAACTCTACATCCTTGACGGGTACGTCGATCACCAGCGCACCGACCTGGTAAGAAAGGTAGAAAATCGCCGGAACGGTCAGCGGATTGGTAATCCACACCAGACCAACGGACAGCGGGAGATTACAGCGCAGCAGTACGGCGCCCAGGGCTGCGAGCAGCATCTGTCCGGGAACGGGTATGAACGCGAGGAAGAGTCCAACAAAAAAGGCCATGGAGGCCGAGTAGCGGTTGATGTGCCAGAGGTTGCCCTCGTAGACCCACTCTCCCAGTACATCCAGGTGGCCCTGGCGCCGCAGGCTGGCGGGGGAGGGAAGAATACTCTTGAGCGTTTTTCTTGGCATTGAGCGTTGGTCGCTTTTGCTGTTCCTGGCTCTGTTTCAGCGTGGTTGACTGAGCACAATTCAAAGCCACGCACACGCGGGACAATTATGCCGCCGGCACGGGCGTGAGAACAGCACCACTCGCTCTGGCTGCCGTGGTCATTCTGGTTGCCATCATCGTGCTGCACACGCCCTGGGTGCCACCGGTGTGGAGTCTGTTTGTGCTCCTGGGAGTGGCGTTTGCCGTCCAGCGGGCAATGGCTGAACGCTGGCCTGGTACTCTGTCGGTTGTCGTTATTATCTCTGGTCTGACCCTCCTGCCGGCTTCACTGTGGTGGTCCAGCCTGTTGCCCGAGAGTTGCGAGCGAAGGGAGCTACAGGTCCGAGGCCGGGTGCACGGCTTGCCACAGGTCGTTGAGGGGCGTTCGGGGGAACCGGCCCTGGCGATGGAGTTCACGCTTACCGACGTGAGTGACATCGAGTGCGCCGGCCCCCGCAGGGCGCGCATTACAGTCTATGCGCGGGAGCATGCTCCGCCGCTTGCGGCCATCGAGGCCGGTGATGAACTGGTACTGCGGGTCCGTTTGCGGCGGCCGTGGGGGAGCGTCAATCCCGCCGCGTTGCAGGGCGAACGACGGTATTTTGTTGCCGGCATTCACGCCATGGGCAGCGCCTCGGAAATCCTGATGCACCGAAAATCCGAAGCCGTTGGCATGGCGCTTGTTCATCGTCTGCGAGCACGATTTTCCAGGGCACTGCGCGAGGACCGGGGTACAGATGCGGGAGCGTTGCTGAGCGCGCTGGCCGTCGGTGATCGGCGCTTTATGAGCGCCGGGCATTGGGAGCGGTTGCGACGGTTTGGTCTTACGCACTTGCTGGTGATCTCGGGGCTGCACATCAGCCTGGCTGCGATCTGTGGGTGGTTTCTGGGGCGCGTTCTGATGTTGCCGCTGATGGTGGTGAGTGCAGGGAGTGGGTTGTCGCAGCTGCGGTCCCTGGGCGGCGCTGGCGGCGCACTGGTGTGTGGAGTGGCTTATGCGCTCATGGCGGGACTGACGCTGCCAACGCAACGTGCGTTGATTATGGTCACGCTGGCGCTGCTGCCGCCTTTGCTGGGACGCCGCATTGATCGCGGCCGAATTCTGGGCTTCGCGATTCTCGCCCTGTGGGGTGTCAGTCCCGCGAGTGTTCTTGGGCCCAGCTTCGCACTGTCTGTTGGAGCGGTAGTATTACTGCTCTGGTTCAGTCTCTGGCAGGGGGAGCTCTCTGCCTGGCGTCAGGCGATCAATGTCCAGGGGTTCATTATTCTGGCCATGGTTCCCATGAGCCTGTTCTGGTTTCAGTCGACGTCCTCAGCGGCTGCGCTGATCAATCTGATTGCTGTGCCACTGGTCACCTGGGTGCTGGTTCCCATGCTGCTGGCGGCGGGCCTTTTGGCCCTGATTCACGTTCAACTGGCACAGGTCGTTACGGGCTCCGCGGCAGGCATTATTGATTATTCCTGGCAGCTCCTAGCCAACCTTGAAACCCTGGGCGGCGAGCCGAGAGGTGCCTTCGCGGGTATCAGCGTGGCCCCAGCGCTGGGCAGCCTTCTCAGTCTTCTCTGCGCGGCGCTGTTGCTACCTCTACCGAAAACCAAATATCGGTTGCTGTTGATCGGCTTGCTCGCGTCACCGGTGTTGTTCCAGCTACAGGGCCGTGTCAGTGAAGCAGGCAGAATCACAATATTTGATGTCGGCCAGGGCACCTCGGTATTCGTGGAGGCTCGGGGGAAAACGATGCTCTACGACACCGCGGGTCTCACGGGGTCTGGTCAGCCCCGGGCCCGACATACGGTGCTGCCCTGGCTTCTATCGCGGAACCTGCGGTCTTTGGATCTGCTCGTGGTAAGCCACGAGGACAGTGATCACAGCGGCGGTGAAGCGCTGCTTCGAGATTTCACCCCGCCCAGAATTCTTCGCCGCGGTCACGCACCCGATTCCCAGGATCGTTGTCGTGCAGGCGAAGTCCTCAGTCTCACACCCGATTTCGAATTGCGGTTTCTCTCACTGGAGTTCTCCGGCGACACCGATAACAACACGTCGTGTGTGGTGATGGTCACGTTGTACGGTTATCGATTGCTTCTGCCCGGTGATATCGATCAGCGCCGTGAGAGGGAACTGGTGGCCTACTGGGGACGGGAGCTTGAAGCCGACCTGCTGCTGGCAGGGCATCACGGCTCCGGTTCATCCACCGGACGGCTGTGGTTGCGCACCGTGGCACCCCGGCAGGTGGTCGTGAGTGCGGGTCGTGCCAACACCTTTGGCCATCCTGCGGCGCGCGTGGTGGCTGACGTGAACGCCGCAGGTGCGGACCTGTTATCGACGGCGGTCAGCGGTGCTCTGGTGTTTACGGTAGACAACCGGGGGCGGGTTCGCTGTAGGCGTACGCGGCATCGAAACGGTCCATTCTGGCGCGGGGGCAGGGAACCGCGTGACTGTACTGCGGTCAACTACGAGGTGGTCGCGGCACCCCCGACGGCAACCAACACAACAACCAACACAACAAGCAACACAACAACCAATGCAACACCCTAAGCAGGGGTTCGCACAGGTATACTTCGCGGGACAGCTAAGGAGTGATCGCGTGCTTGAATTGGTAACAGCCGGTGGCTGGCTGATGGTGATTATCATCGCCTGCTCCGTGGTGGCCATCGCCATCTGTATTGAACGTTTTTATGTGCTCAACGCGCGGCGAATTGCGCCGCCCCATCTGCTGGCATCGGTCTGGAAACAACTCAAGGCAGGCGAGATGGATTCCACCAAACTGCGCACGCTGCGAGATTCGTCACCCCTTGGGCGGATTCTCGCTGCCGGCCTCGCCAACTCTCATCACGGACGCGACGTGATGAAAGAGAGCATCGAAGAAGCCGCCGGACACGTCGTGCACGATCTTGAACGCTACCTCAATACCCTGGGCACGATCGCTGCCATTGCTCCGCTGCTGGGCCTGCTCGGTACCGTGATGGGTATGATCCGCGTATTTGCCGAAATCATGTCCCAGGGCACAGGCAATGCCAGCGCCCTGGCCGGGGGTATCTCTGAGGCGTTGATTACGACCGCGGCAGGTCTGTGTGTGGCGATTCCTGCGCTGGTCATGCATCGCTACTTCAGTGGCCGTATCGATGCGATCGTGGTCGAACTCGAACAACAGACCATCAAGCTAGTGGATGCACTGCACGCACAAGAGGAGCGGGGCGCAGCGTGAAGTTTCGCCGCCAGAGCCGCGAGGAACTCAGCGTCAACCTGACACCACTGATCGACGTGGTGTTTCTGTTGCTGATCTTTTTTATGGTGTCGACGACCTTCACGCGCGAGACCCAGCTATCGGTGGATCTACCCGAAGCGTCGGGGCTGGCGCGAGACGAAGTCGATCAGCAGGTCGAAATACTCATTGATGAATCGGGCCAGTACCGCGTGAACGGCAGGCCCCTGGTAGACCAGCGCCTGCGCACACTGCAGGCGGCGATCTATGAGATTTCCAATGGCGATACCACGCTTCCCCTGGTGATTTCTGCTGACGCCCAGGCGGCGCATCAGTCGGTGGTACGGGCCATGGACGCGGCGGGCCAGATGGGCTTCAGTCGCCTTTCCATCGCGTCGATCCAACCTCCCCGGGAGCCCTAGGCGGTGACGGACCGCTGGGTGCATGCCATTGAGAAAGCCTGGCTGGCGCCACCGCGCCTGCTGTTGTTGTTGCTGCCGCTGGAATGGGTGTTCGCCGCACTGACGGCGCTGCGACGACTGGCTTATCGACGAGGTTGGCGTAAATCCAGCCAACCGGGCGTGCCGGTGGTCGTGGTAGGTAATCTTCTGGTGGGCGGTACGGGCAAAACACCGGTCGTGATTGCTCTGGTTCAGTCGCTTGAAGAGAGCGGCATGCGCGTGGCGGTGGTGAGTCGAGGCTACGGCGGTAGTTATACCGGTGTGCAGCGGGTCCACGGGCATAGCGATGCGCAGCAGGTGGGCGATGAAGCGTTGCTCATCGCTCGAAGTATTGGCGGACCCGTGTACGTGGCCCGGGATCGGGCGTCGGCAGCACAGGCGGCGGCTGCAGAGGGGGTGGGGCTGATCGTCTGCGATGACGGACTTCAGCACTATGCCCTGAGTCGTGATATCGAGGTTGTAACGATCGACAGCGACATTGGATTTGGCAACGGTCATTTGTTGCCCGTGGGTCCGCTACGCGAGCCACGGCGACGTCTTGCGAGCGTAGATTTTCTTCTAGAGCGCGGTGGGCAGGATCCATTTACAGGACTAGGCTTTAAACCCATCCGCTTTTGTCGTTTGGGCTCGGACGAAGTGCGCCCTCTGAATGCACCCGAGTTTGCCACGGGTGTGCATGCGCTGGCCGCCATCGCCCGTCCCGGACGCTTCTTCGATACGCTTGAAGAACTGGATATTCCCACGCAAACCCACGCCCTGAAGGACCACGAGGCGCTCTCGAACGAATTGCTCGCGAGCCTGGCTGACAAGCCGCTGCTCATGACGTCAAAGGACGCCGTGAAATGTACTCCCGATGCCCATCCCGATGCCTGGGTCCTTGAGATGGCGGTGGTGTTCCCCAAGGGGTTTGTCAGTGCGCTGCACTCTCGTCTTGCTACGCTTACCAACGACCTTGCCCCGGAGGGCGCTTCATGAGTTTTCTCGTGGTTATTCCCGCTCGCTATGCGTCGACGCGTTTGCCGGGCAAACCGCTACAGCAGATTGGTTCCAAGCCCATGGTTCAGCATGTCTGGAAGCGGGCCGGTCTCTCGTCGGCAGATCGCGTTGTAGTGGCTACCGATCACGACGAGATTGCGCAGGCTTGTGCCGGGTTTGGTGCAGAATGCCTTATGACCCGCCCGGATCATCCCAGCGGGACCGACCGGCTGGCAGAGGTGGTGGATCGCCTGGAGCTCGACGACGAGCATATTGTTGTGAACGTACAGGGAGACGAGCCGCTGATTCCCGCTGAAGTCATCGAGCAGGTAGCCGAAAATCTGGCGCACCACAGCTCGGCCAGCATCGCCACGCTGTGCGAGGCCATCGACGACCCGGCGGTGCTGCTTGATCCCAATGCAGTGAAAGTGGTTTTTGATGCCAAAGGGATGGCGCTGTATTTCAGTCGCGCCTGCATTCCCTGGCCGAGGGATCACGATTTTGATAGTGGCACCATGCCCGCCGGCAAGTGGTATCGGCATTTGGGACTATACGCCTATCGGGCAGGCTTTCTTCGCCGCTATCGCACCTGGAGCCCCGCACCGCTGGAAACCCTGGAGTCACTGGAGCAATTGCGTGCCCTGTTTCAGGGGGAGGGCATTCACGTTGCCGAAGCGGTAGCGCGCGTACCGGGCGGCGTCGATACTCCCGAAGATCTGGAAGCGGTGCGTCAACTCATCGCATGACCTCGCTGCAGTACAACCGGCAGTTGCCGAATACGCTTGCGCTGCCCTGCGCTGCCGACACACTGTGCGTGAGTGGCATAGAGCAGGCCCGCGATGCCGTGCGCCTCGCCAGAGCGCTCGGGCGTAGCCTGCTGCCGTTGGGGGAGGGCAGCAACGTCGTGTTGCCCGGCGCCCTGCAGGGCATCGCCCTGTATGTGACTGACAAGTCCGTACACGAGGTTGGGCGGGACAACGAATTTGTGACGCTGCGAGTAGGCGCAGGACACGCCTGGCACGCGTTCGTCTGCACTACCGTCGCCGAGGGTTACGTAGGGCTTGAGAATCTTGCCCTGATACCCGGCACCGTCGGTGCCGCGCCAATACAGAACATCGGAGCCTACGGACGCGAAGTCGCTGCGTTTATTGATGCGGTTCACGGCGTCGATTTGCACAGCGGTGACTCCCGCTCGCTGAACGCCGCGCAGTGCGAGTTCAGTTATCGCCACAGCGTATTCAAGGGGGCGCTGCGAGATCGCTTTCTGATCTGCGCCGTAGACTTTCGTCTGTCGAAGCACGCTGCGCTCGACACCCACTACCCAGCGCTGGCGACGCAGCTTGATGGACAGGCGCCGCTGAGTGCACAGCAGGTGCTCGACGCGGTGGTTGCCCTGCGTCGCCAACGACTGCCGGATCCCGAACTCGAGCCCAATGTCGGGAGCTTCTTCAAAAACCCGGTGGTCGACGCGACATGGCTTCGCAACGTCGATGGCGGCACGCGAATGCCGCAGTACCCGCAACCCGATGGACGTATCAAGCTGTCGGCAGCCTGGCTTATCGATCACTGCGGCCTCAAAGGACTGCGCGAAGGAGGCGCCTGCATTGCTTCACGTCATGCCCTGGTGATCACTAATCGCGGAGGGGCAACGCAGCGCGATGTGCTGACGCTCGCCGAGCGTGTGGTGCACGCGGTGCAACAGCGCTACGGCCTGACGCTGGAAATGGAGCCTCGGGTGTACGGCGATGCCTGAGGCATTTGATCCCGCTCCCTATCTTGCCAGCCTGACGAGCAGGTGTGGTGTTTACCAGATGTACGATGGTGAGGGCGAACTGCTGTACGTCGGCAAGGCGAGGAACCTCAAAAACCGGGTCAGCAGTTACTTTCGCAATACCGGTCTGAACGCCAAGACCGTGGCCCTGGTCATGCGTATTCGTGATATCCAGGTCACCGTCACCTCCACCGAAGCTGATGCGCTCCTGCTGGAGCAGAATCTCATCAAGGCGCACCGCCCACCCTACAATATTCTGCTTAAGGACGATAAATCCTATCCGTACATCTTCGTATCGAGCGATGACAAATACCCCCGACTGTCGCTGCATCGCGGAAAGAAGCGCCGCAAAGGGCATTACTTCGGCCCTTATCCCAGCGCCGGCGCTGTGCGGCAGTCCCTGCATTTTTTGCAGAAGGTGTTTCGCGTGAGGCAGTGCGAAGACAGTTACTTTCGCAATCGCTCCCGGCCGTGCCTGCAGTATCAGATCAATCGTTGCACCGGGCCGTGTGTGGGGCTGGTGTCTGAGAGTGACTACGCCGCGCAGGTAGAAAAGACAGAACTGTTTTTACAGGGTAAATCCCGGGAGCTGCTGGTGCGCCTGGCCGATGATATGGAAAAAGCCGCCGAAGAACTGGCCTATGAACAGGCTGCGGAACTGCGGGATCAGATTCAGCATCTGCAGCAGGTGCAGAATACCCAGGGCATCGAAGGAGTGCAGGGTGATCTGGACGTGATCGCCGTGGCGCTGGATGGCGGCCAGTGCTGCGTGCAGGTACTGTTTGTGCGCGACGCCCGGGTGCTTGGCAGCAAGAGCTTTTACCCGACGCTACGCCTGGATGACAGCGAGGCTGAAGTGCTTGAGGCGTTTCTGCCCCAGTTTTATCTGCGCGGGGAGCAGCGAATTCCCCCCGAGCTGGTGTTGAGCCATGAGCCAGAAGCACGGGGGGCGCTCGAAGAGGTGCTCAGCGATCGCGGCGAGCGTCGAGTGCAGGTCAAGACGCGGGTGCGAGAAGCGCGTTCGCGCTGGTTGCAGCTGGCCACGCAAACGGCGCAAACCAACCTGCTGGCACATCTGGCGGGCAAGCAATCGGTGCAGGACCGGCTGCAGGCGCTGCAGGATGTGCTGGAACTCGATGGTTATCCTCAGCGCATTGAGTGCTTTGACATCAGTCACAGTAGCGGTGAAGCGACGGTGGCATCCTGTGTGGTGTTCGACGTCAATGGTGCGCGCAAGTCCGATTACCGCCGCTTTAATATCAAAGATGTGACCGGCGGTGACGACTATGCGGCCATGCACCAGGCGTTGACCCGGCGGTTCCGGCGCCTGAGGGATGAGGCTGCGGCGATGCCCGAGATCCTGCTCATCGATGGAGGCAAAGGGCAGGTTAGCCAGGCTCTGGCTGTATTGAAGGATCTCGATATCGACCGTGTCGAAGTCGTGGGTGTGGCGAAGGGAACAACGCGTAAGGCGGGATTTGAAACCCTGATCCTCGGCGAGACTGGCGTCGAGGTACAGTTGCCATCGGATCATCCCGCACTGCACCTGATTCAGCAGATTCGCGACGAGGCCCACCGCTTTGCCATTACCGGGCACCGGGGTCGGCGTGACCGGCAGCGCCGGGAGTCGCGTCTGGAGTCGATACCGGGCGTGGGTGCCAAGCGCCGCCGCGAGCTGTTACGACACTTCGGTAGCGCCGGCGCCGTAGAGAATGCCAGCATGGAAGAGCTGCGAAAGATACCCGGTATCAGTGCTAACATGGCGCGAACGATCTACGATCACCTTCATGGTGTCGCGGACTGATTGGAGCCGGGAGCCTGCGTGCCGATCAATATTCCCAATACCCTCACGCTGATGCGCATCGTGCTCATTCCGGTGCTGGTGGTGGTGTTCTACATGCCGTTCAAGTATCACCTGCTGGTGGCGGCGCTGGTGTTCACCATTGCCGCGATAACCGACTGGTTCGATGGTTACCTCGCACGGCGCCTGGGCCAGATGACGCCCTTTGGTGCGTTTCTGGACCCCGTGGCCGACAAACTCATGGTGGCCGTCGCCCTGGTGCTTCTGGTCGAAAGGCACAATGACCTGCTGTTCACCCTGGCCGCCTGCGTCATCATCGGCCGGGAGATCGTAGTATCAGCGCTGCGGGAGTGGATGGCGGAACTGGGTAAGCGGACCTCGGTTGCCGTGTCGATGATCGGCAAGGTGAAAACCGCCTTTCAGATGGTATCCATCGTCGTTTTGCTGGCCGTGGATGCCGAACGCGATGGCAGTGAGATTCTGGCCCTGGGCGTGGTTTTACTCTACATCGCAGCGGCGCTGACGATCTGGTCCATGTGGCAGTACCTGCGCGCGGCCCGTCGAGTGCTCGCCGAGGTGGAACAGCCGTAACGCCGCTCCCTTGACAGTACCAAGTGACACCCTACAATACGCCACCTTCCGCTCTTGGGCGGATGCCTCTGCGGGAATAGCTCAGTTGGTAGAGCGCAACCTTGCCAAGGTTGAGGTCGCCGGTTCGAACCCGGTTTCCCGCTCCAGTACTCCTATATGGCTCGGTGGCAGAGTGGTTATGCAGCGGATTGCAAATCCGTGTACGCCGGTTCGATTCCGACCCGAGCCTCCATTTAGATAAATATATAAAAAACAGCGGATTGCGCGAGTCTTCGCGGCCTGAAGGGTAGCTACATATGCTGGCCTGTGTAGGCATTTGTAGGCAGATAATTTGGTGCTTCACCTGGACTCTAGCCGCGTCCCGATTCCATAGGAGTGGGCCATACCCTAATATCCACCCTTTCATCGCTCGTACGGGTTAAATGCAATGGTGTCGTCACCAGAGATACCAGGGTCATTTTCTTCGGTGGCAGAGCCGCTACAGATAATGATTGAGGTCGAAGCGGCGCTGTCAGTGTTTGAGACGCGTTGGGCGCACCTCAAGAATTACGAGGACTATGGGTGCATTTTTCAATTGGAGTCCAGCCTTAAGACGCCACTTGACAGTCTGTATTGCGATGGCCGGCAATTCGCCGGCGACCTGAGAGAGTGCCTGCTCGCTTTTACGGATGTGACCAAAGCTCCCACGCTAAGTAAATATGTTGAGGCTCTCGATCAGCGTCTTGCGGGCGGCATCCCTGATCAAGAAGTGGTGCTCAGGAATGCAGAGACAGCGATTCAAAGCTGGGGGAGTCCAGGTTTTGCTGTACCCGAAATGGTTCGGCTACTTCGGCAGCAAATAGAGCTGGCTAGGGTCGTTAAGCACAACGGCACCCTACTTAAACGCACCCCAAAATATTTGATCGAAAAGGGGAAGTTGCGCCCCGGCGAAGAGCCCGCTCGGTTTTGGCAAAGGCCGTTGGTAATCGCATTGAGCGCCACGCTGCTCGCTGGCGCGCTCACAATGTTTAACACCTATCTTTCAAAGGAGCCCAAGCAAAGACCGATAATACACGTACACTGTGACCAACCGCCGTCGATCGGCAAGGGTATGGGGGTGCGATCTGGTGGCGCCACTTCGGCATTCCATTAGGTACGCAATGGTCTTATTGAGCTGTCGTCTGCTTCCTTGTTTCGCTGCCACGAGTGAACGTCCCGTACGCGGCCGGTGGAGGCGGAGACAAGTCAGCCAAAAGCGGGTGCGGAATAATAACCAAACAACTTGGGCGTGTGCTGACGATACCCGTAGTAAGCGCACGTTTTGGTCAATTCTTTTTACAATGCTCGCAACGCCCTGACGCTGGTTTGTCAATAACATCTTTAAACATAGTAGGAATCTCAAGGTAGGCGCGAATTTTGCTCAATTAAAAGTTTTGTTTACTTGGAGTTCTGTTATGAATCGCGTTTCAGCGGTGAGTACTTTTGCCGCAATTTTGAGCGTTTGTGCGCCCAGTGCCGCATGGTCGACTGTCATCGGAATCGAGCAGGAAGGCTTTGGAGCCGACAGTCGGCTCGTAGACTTCGATAACATGGACTGCGGTTTCACCGAGCGAGATCCCATTCCCGGCGTATCGATTACAAACGGCAACCTTCCCGAACCGACAAACAGGCTCAAGATTATTGGATCAAGTCCGGGTGTCCCAGGTTGTTCGTATTGGGGAGAGCCAGATAATCCCGGAGTGAATTCTGTGTTTGTGGAGACCTTTCTAACCTTCGAGTTTGACGCTCCCATAGAACGGATTGGTTTCGTCTGGGGGTCAAACGTTTCGCAATCCAGGGAATTCCTTTTGACCGACATCGAAGGAGTGACGTCCGTGCTAGCACTAACAAGCCTGCCTGGGCCTCCTGACGGTGTAAATAATTGGATCTTCCACGGATTCGAAAGCAATGTGCCAATCGTAAGAGCAACATTTTTGGTCCCTGATGAGGGTGGGGCCGGTATCTATGATCTACTGCTGGAAGTAGCCACCCCTGTGCCCGCGCCGTCCGTGGCGTTGCTTTTGAGTCTGGGGCTACTCGGCTTTTGTCGTAGGCCCTCGCTTTCAGCCTAAGAGTTTAGTTAGTCACGCCGAACTAGTTTTGGTGCCTTCCTCGATGGGTTTTGAGTCTAAATTGTCCTCAAGCGAAGTGTCAGATCAGGTCTGAACTATTACAGGTTAGTGTTCGTTGGCCGGACTGATCTGAGACGCAGGTCTCATTCTGGGAAGCGAGCCTTAACCAATGCGACGGTCTATCGAGGGCGTATGGCGTTAAGCCTTGCTCGTAGCTTCTTCGCCTCACCTGGATTGAATCGTTTCATGGTTCCTACGTTGCCCGACGCTGACCGCCACCTGGCTTGATATTCTTCTGACTTAGCGTCGAAGCGATACGCCCGCTCACACTGGAACACCTGAGCTCTAATTTGGTCCCGGCGCTGTCGTGGCATCGACGGTGTAGCCGCGTTCACGTTCAGCCCGGTCACTTCCATTCGGCTACGGCCTGTCTCGATCTTGTGCTTTGCACGTTTCGGAGCGAAGCCTCGCGCAGCCAACATCCCGTAAATGCCCGATACGATCTTCTGGAGCTGTTCGTTGTTGAGCGGGACGGGCGACGACACCGCTACATCATCCATGAACCGAGTGTAAGCAAGCCCCAAGGCTCCCACCTGCTCAACGAAGTCCGGCTCGCGATCCCAGAGTGCGAGGTTGGCGAGATAACCGCTTGTTTTCCAACCCTGCGGAAGCATGCCGTCGTAGGTGGTCAGCTGCGTGAGCAGGAATGCGACGTCTGGGTGGAAATTGAAGAATCGCTGCCAGATACCGTGAACCACTTCGGTTGTTACGCTGGGGAAAAAGTTCTTGATATCCTCGCTTACAACAACTGCCCGCCCTGCATGTACTGCAGCATGGCGGGCGTAGTCACGTGTCGTAACTGGGTCGGCTATCCCACCGAGCAAGTATGGCGGGTAGAACACTTGTTTCAGTAGACGATTCTTGATTTGTTCGTGAACGCGTTTAAGCGGCGGATGAGCATCGTGTGTGGGGCGAGGCGTTCCGTCTTTCTTCGTTAGGACCTTGCCGGGGAGCCGCAGCTCAGGCACGTTCGAAGACATTTCACGCAAGTCAGTTTCAGAAACTGAGAGGAGGCTGGCGAGGGCTGAGACCTTCGCGACAGGCCCTACTCTAGAATAGGCTCTGTTGCTTCCGCGCGCCATGCATCAGCCCCATGATGCTCGTAGAAAGCGCCTCGAGCTGCTCTTCACGCAATTCGGGGACATCATCTTTTTCCGCTGCAAGAAAAATCAGCACTGAAATCGGAATGTTAAGAGCGCGGGAGATCGATTCGACGATAGCTATGCTCGGATCTCGCTTGTTCTTTTCGATCAGGCACAGATGCGACACTGATACATTTGCAAGCTCCGCTAACTTCGCCTGAGTAAAACCGCGCAGTTGTCTGCATGTCTTTATCGCAGCGCCTAAGTTCATGGTCGTGTTATTCCAAAAAACGAAAGTGGGCCCGCTGTGCTATCCGGAAAGAAGACGAAGCAATGCGATGATACCGGGAAGGTTATCGAAGACCTTTCCGAATACCCGGAGCAACGTCTGTCGCATCTCGGGGCTTCGGTCACCGTCTTCGATGTATTCCTGTAGAAGCGCAATTGCTTCATCCAACTCCTGGACTGCACGGGTGTTCGCTG
This sequence comes from Gammaproteobacteria bacterium, assembly GCA_030433415.1. GTDB lineage: Bacteria > Pseudomonadota > Gammaproteobacteria > Pseudomonadales > Halieaceae > Congregibacter. The sequence goes on from JAUIMF010000001.1 coordinate 177,669, forward strand.
CATCTTGCATCGATGCCCTCACGTCTTTTAGGACGCTAAGCACCGTCTTTAAAGGCTTATCGCTCATCGCGATCACTCCTGTGTTACTGTTCCATACGGTGCGTATCGCACCAGTCGCCAACACGATCGAACCGAATGGAATGCAGCAAACACCACGAGCCCAATTTCCTGCCGAAGGCCCAGTCGCCCCAGTCGCTCAGTGCGCGGGGTCGCCGTGTCCGACCGCCAAGGATGCGGGCACGAGTGGCCTTGGAAGGACGTTGAAAACAACGTCGACTGCTACGGTTACTTAGCAGCCCGGTGCAGGTCCGATCTCAAGAGGAGCCTTTTAAAGAGCAAACGTCAGGGTCGCCTGACGCCATTCGTTAAGCATACACAAAAATTTACGCAGCGCAAACATTTTTTCTCTGGGCAAAGGTCGGGGCCTCCTCGAGGCTGCCTACGCCTCCGCCAACGAGACTCCTGAGAGAACTACTCCCCACCTGACGGTAGTCTTATCCCACCTGACTTAAACCAGTGTTCACTTGAAGAGTTAAGGGTTAAGACGGGCCCGCAAGCCCCCCGGTTTGCTTACATAAAGTCTAGCGTTTTCAATGCCCTAGGCGAGGCTGCGTAGTCACCCGGCGACATGTTGCAAATCCGTGTACGCCGGTTCGATTCCGACCCGAGCCTCCATTTTTGTGTGTTGACGACGGTATTCGCTGAACATCGCGATTCAGTGAGGGTCTCTGCACGCCTCGATCTTACGCGCCGCCGAGTGTCTGCCCGCCAAGAGTCATGACAGCTACGCGTGGATAGCTTATGTTAGCTGTCCAGCCTTGCAGGTGCGGCAGTGTTGTCAGCACCGTGGCGACGTCCGGAGGTGGGTAGATGGTGCGATTGATCCGATTCAGAGCTTTCCTGATTGCTGCGCTGTTGACTTCAGTGTGCTCTGCGCTTGCCGAAGACATGTATACGGTAAGTGCACCAACGCAGGCGCACATCCGTCAGCGCATCGATGTGAACTGGACGATACCCGACGGTGCCAAAGCGCTGCTCGAGATTCATCCCGAGGGTGAGAATACGCGCCGCGTTGGTTACGCCTATCTGCACGGCAATCCCCAGGCCATCACCGTACCCGAAGCCCCTGGTCGTTATCGCATTGTGCTGGTGGCGGACCGGGAATTTCGCGCCGTGCAATTTGTCGATGTCGTGACGCCTGATGCGAGCGTGACCGCGCCTTCGTCTGCGGGTGCGGGCGAGAGTATCGAGGTGGCATGGTCCGGCCCCGTGAGTGGCAACGATCACCTGACCTTTGCACAGCGTAATGGACCTCCCATACGGGGAGCGAGCTACTCCTACGTGGGCAATCTTCGGGGCGCGCCGGCCAGCCTGCGAGCGCCGGCCGATGCCGGAGACTACGATGTGGTGTATGTCACAGGCAGCACGGTGCTGGCACGCGCACCGGTGTCAGTGGGTTCCGTTACCGCGCAACTGAGTGCGGCCGCTGAAGTGCATGCCGGAGCGTCCGTAGAGGTGAGCTGGGTTGGCCCTGAGAATTCGCAGGATTTTATAACCTTTGCCGAGCGCGGAGGTGATCGCATCGGTGGGGCAAGCTATACCTACACGGGTAATGCGGGTGGCGACCAGACCGCCAGCCTGCGGGCACCCGAAGCAGTTGGTGCCTACGATGTGGTTTATGTGTCAAGCAATCGCATCATAGGGCGGTCGCCCATCTCTGTCGTCGAGGCCCGGGTGGACATTGCTGCGCCTGAGTCGGTTGTTGCCTATTCGGAGTTTGAGGTGTCATGGACGGGCGCGGGTAATGCTGGTGATGTGATCCGCATGTATCGCACCGCTGACGACGGGCTCGTCAAGTATGGCTACGTTGATCCCAATACCGGCAGCGTTCGCCTTGGGGCCCCCAAGGAGCCTGGCGAACATGTGCTGCGCTATCTCACGCGCGGTGGCAAGGAACGTGCCCGCCAATCAATCACTGTGCTGCCACCGCCGCAGCCCCCGGGGCACCTGCTGGTGCTGCAAAAGCGGGCGCTACTGGGGCCGGATGACGCGGTAGGCGTGATTCTTGATGCGTCCGGGTCGATGTTGCAACGCCTGGGTGATGAGCGCCGGATTGCCATCGCCCGCGATACGTTGAAGGAACTGGTGACCGAGACCCTTCCAGCTAACACAGGCTTCGCCCTGCGTGTCTTTGGTCATCGAGAGGTGGACTCCTGCCGCACTGACCTGGAGATTTCTCTGGGTCCGCTGAAACGTGACGTTACCCTGGCCACCATCGATGCAATAAACGCCATGAACCTGGCGCGCACCCCATTGGGGCATTCCATTGGGCTCGCCAAGCACGATCTGCAGGGGGTGAAGGGTCGGCGGGTGCTCATTGTGCTGACTGACGGAGAAGAGACCTGTGACGGCGATGCTCTGGCAGAGATTCAGGCATTGCGAAAGCTGGGCTGGGATATACAGGTCAATATCGTCGGTTTTGCCATCGAGGACCCTGAGCTGGAACAGACCTTTGAGTCCTGGGCAGCGGCGGGGGCAGGCCGCTACTTCGCCGCCGCCGATGGTGAGTCCCTGCGCGATGCCCTGACCCGTGCGGCAACGGGGCCATATCAGGTGGTGGATCAGCAGACGGGATCAACGCTCGCCACAGGTGTTCCTGGAGAACAGCTCGCGCTACCCGGGGGAGACTACCTGCTGCGCAGCGGGGAAAAAGAACTCGAGGTCACTATTCAGCCCGGAGAGCTAAGCACGATTACCTTGGGTGGTTAAACCCCGGTGGGGAACGTTGGCTTTCAGATAAGTGGTAGAGGCAAAGTTTACGGAAACCGTGACCGCGAAAGGCCGCCGCTGTTCATCCTGGGGTTTCCTTTATGGTTCGGCGTTGTCGTAACTGTCTCTGAGATATCAGGCAAAATGTCGAGATGAATATTCTCGATCTTGAGGTGCTCCGTGAGGCTGCCGCTGCGATGCGTCTCGCTCAGCCAGCCTGGCTTGCTACGGTGGTGGCGGTGCACGGTTCGTCTCCACGACCTACCGGGTCCATGGCATTGTTCCTGCCGCATGGCCAGGTCGGCTCGCTTTCTGGTGGCTGCGTCGAAGAAGAGTTGGCCGCCGCATTAGCGTCACACAGCATTCCTGATGATAGGCCCAGTATCTTGCAGTACGGCGTATCGGCCGATGAGAACGCGCGGCTCGGACTGCCCTGCGGGGGGCATCTCACTGTTTTTCTGCAGGCGCTACAGCCTGATCAGGACAAGCCTTGGCTCACCGAAGTGATCTCGGCCCTCGAGGAGCGTCGACACCTTCAGCGAATCGTTGCGGTGGACACAGGGCAGACGATCTTACGCAGCACCGCTGGCTTCGTTCCTCTGGAGTTTAAAAACGGCGAGCTGAAGCAGACCTTTGGCCCCCGTCAGCGTCTGTTGCTGATCGGTGCGGGTGCGCTCAGCGTCAGCGTCGCCGAATTGGGTCTTGCCCTGGATTATGACGTGATGGTGTGTGACCCGCGGGATGAGGCGCGCAGCAACTGGCGCGGTCCGGATGTGTCGATGATCGATGGCATGCCCGACGACGCGGTGCGCGCCCACGCCGCCGACGCCCAGTCGCTGGTAATCACGCTGACCCACGATCCCCGCATTGATGATATGGCGTTGATGGAGGCGCTCGAGGCCGACACGGCTTACGTTGGCGCGCTCGGATCGTTGCGCACGACTCAGGCGCGACGGGAGCGACTTGCGTTGCTTGGCTTGTCCAGTGAAGCCATCGATCGTCTGCATGCCCCTGTCGGGCTGGATATCGGCAGCAAAACACCGGCAGAAATTGCGGTATCGATCATGGCGGAACTGATCCGCTTACGCCGACGCGGATGACTTGACCGCCTCGTAGGCATCCAGCGCCGCCTGGCGCGCCTCCCGGTGATCCACCATGGGCAGCGGGTAATCCGAGCCAAGTTTCACTCCCGCATCGCTCAGGACTTTCTCAGGGGCTTCCCAGGGCGTGTGCAGGTGTTTGTCGGGGAGGGCTTTGATCTCTGGCACCCAGCGGCGTACGTAGTCGCCGGCCTTGTCGAATTTTTCACCCTGGGTCATGGGATTGAAGATACGGAAGTAGGGCGCGGCATCGGCGCCACTGCCGGCAACCCATTGCCAGGAGCAGCTGTTGCTGGCCAGGTCCGCATCCACCAGCGTGTCCCAGAACCAGTTGGCACCGTGGTGCCAGTGAATACGCAGGTGTTTGCACAGGAACGACGCCACGATCATACGCACTCGGTTGTGCATGTGACCGGTCTGCCAGAGCTCTCGCATACCCGCATCCACGATGGGGTAGCCGGTCATTCCTTTCTGCCACGCCTTGAGTTCATCTGGACTGTCTGCCCAGGGAAAGGCCGAAAAGCGCTTGTTGAAAGGCTTCTCGGTGATGTCTGGAAAAAAGTGCAGTAGTTGATACGAGAAGTCACGCCAGCCCAGCTCCGCCTGAAACTTTTCGATGTCTTTGGTCAGCTTGCCCTCAGCGGCGAGCCGCGCCTGGCTTTGCGCCCAGATCTGGCGTGGAGACAGTTCGCCGAAGTGAATGTGCGGTGACAGGCGGGAGGTGCCGCCGACCCCGGGCTTATCGCGGTTGCCCGCATACCCGGCGACGGTGTCGTCGAGAAAGTCCTCGAGGCGTTGCCGAGCGCCATCCTCGCCCGGTGTCCACCGCTCATCCCACGCTTCGGCCCAGTTCGGGTCTTGTGGCAGCAACCCAAGCTCGTCGATCTCGAGCCCTGCCTCGTGCGCGAACCAGCGACAGTCTGGGGTGGACTGCGGTGGCGCAACGTCCCGCTTCAGACAGGCGCGCCAGAATGGCGAGAACACGCGGTAGGGTTTGTCTTCGTTGGTGAGCACGGATCCCGGTTCGTGCAGCAGCGTGCCCGGATACCGCTTGAAGGAGACATCCTGCGCTTCGAGCTCACGGTGTAGCGTTTGCTCCTGCTCGCTGTGCCAGGGCTCGTAGCGGCGCGAGCAGCACACTCGGGTGGCACCGGTTTCTTCGCACAGGCCGCGAAGCACGTCGAGCGTTTTGCCCTGAAAAAAGAGCAGCTTTCCGCCCGCACTGGTTATGGCTTTGGCGAGGGCGGCCAGGCTGTGATGCAACCACCAGCGGCTGGCCCCGCCTGGAGCCCAGGGATCATCTTCGTCAAGAATAAACACCGGAAGCACGCGACCGTCATCACTGCATGCCGCGCGAAACGCGGGGTGGTCGCTCAGACGCAGGTCCTGGCGAAACCAGAGTATGGTGGGTGGTCGCTCGGTCATGCGTTTTTCCTTCTCGTCGAGTAATCGGCGCCCAATCTGTCTATTAGAGTGGCGAGCGCCGAATCAGCCGTTGCGGTGTATCGCGTTGCCATATTATCTGCGCGGGTCAGCCCCGGGTTGATGATAAAAATCGGTTTGCCCATGCGCTGTGCCCAGCGACAGAAGCGATAGCCGGAGTAGACCTGAAGCGAACTGCCGATTACGAGTAGGCTTTTTGCGTTATTCAGCGCGGACTCGCACGCCAGCACACGCTCCTGGGGAATCGAACCGCCGAAGAACACCACGTCGGGCATCAGCACCCCATTGCACAAAGTGCATGCGGGAACCGTTACGCGAGACACCAGATCGTCGCTCAGATCTGCATCGCCGTCGGGTCTCAAGACCTGGCTATCGATGACGGCACTGTGTAGACGCGGATTGTTTCGCTCGAGGCGGCTTTGCAGTGTTTCACGGTCGCTGTACGCGCCGCAGCCAAGGCATAGGACCCGATCAAGGCGACCATGCAAGTCTGTCACCCTGACGCTGCCAGCACGTTGATGCAGTCGATCCACGTTCTGGGTCACGATGGCCTGTATCGCACCGGTCTGCTCAAGTTGCGCGAGTAGGCGGTGAGCCTGGGAGGGTCGCGCATCGCGAATGGCGGGCCAGCCCAGCAGGGATCGGCCCCAATAACGCCGTCTCGCCCGGGGATCGGTCATAAATTCCTGGTGTTTTATTGGTTCACTACGCAGCCAGATACCCTTTTCGTCCCGGTAGGTTGGTATGCCTGCCCCTGCGCTGATTCCCGCGCCGGTCAGCACGAGCGTCGGCAGTGCTTCGGCCAGGGCGTCAAAATCGATTTGCGTGGCTGCCAGAGAGGGTGATTGCATCAGTACATGATACGCAGGTCGATCTGGTGTGGTTCTGATTTTGTGGATTTTATGATCCATCGAGGCCTGAAGCAGGTAAAACCTTGAGTACAACAAAGGGGTGTTCTATGCATATTCTCGTCACGGGTGGCACCGGCTTTATCGGCAGAGCCCTGGTGCCCGAACTCCTGCGCGCGGGCCATCGCGTCACCGTGCTGACGCGGTCACTGCCTGAGCCTCCGCCCGCAACCTTCGCCATGGTCACGGATCTTGCTGATCTTGACGGCGATGTCGATGGGGTTATCAACCTGGCTGGCGCATCCCTTGCTGATCACCGCTGGACGTCGAGGTACAAGCAAGAGATCGTCGATAGTCGCCTCGCGACCACCCGCAAACTCGGCGCGTTTTTTAAAGCGTTGGCACGACCACCAAAGCTCTGGGTCAACGCCAGCGCCATTGGCTACTACGGCAACCGTGCCGATGAAGCACTCGATGAGCGCTCACAGCCGGGCACTGGCTTCGCGGCGGAACTTTGCAGGGACTGGGAAGCCGCAGCGCGAGAAGCCGCCGGTCCTGATACACGCGTATGCGTGGCACGCTTTGGCGTGGTTCTGGATCGTGAAGGCGGAGCCTACCCCGAGATGGCCCGACCTTTTCGCTTTGGCGTCGCCAACTGGATCGGCAATGGACATCAGTGGCTGAGCTGGATACACCGGCAGGACGTGGTACGCGCCCTGATGCTGCTGGTGGAGCGGAACGACCTTGAAGGGGTGTTCAATGTGACCGCACCAGAGGCAGTCACCAGCCGCGGTTTCTGTGAGGCCATGCAGCAGGTTCACCGTACGTTTCTGCGCGTACCCATGCCCGCATTCGCTATGCGGGTGCTTGTGGGCGAAATGGCAGACGAACTGTTGATCGGCGGGCAGCATGTCGTGCCCGCGGCCCTTTTGGAAGCGAACTTCTGCTTTGACTTTCCGACGCTGTCTTCAGCGCTGCAGGATATTGAGCTTCAATCATTCGCTGCTGACACATAGTCCTTGAATGCCGAACGGATGCGTTCGTTGCGGCTCAGCTTGTTCAGCGCAGCGTGCTCGAGTTGTCGCACCCATTCACGACTTACCTGCATGCGATCGGCGATTTCAGCCCGGGACAGGGGCGGTCCGTCGTGGAGTCCCCAGCGAGCGACCACTACATCACGCTCGGCGCGGTCCAGCGCCGCCATTTCGTTGACCAGGCGCCGATGCAGGGACGCGTTGTCGGCGCGTTGCTCGCAGCGTTCGAAGGGACCGCCGGACATACTGTCCAGCAGCGTGCTGTCGTCATCGTCGTACTGCGGCGCATCCAATGACAGTCCGAGATTGCGCAGACGCAGCAGCTCGCGAGTTTTTTCAAGCGGCAGGTCCGCGGCCTGCGCCAGCTCTTCGTCCGTCGGCTCCTGACCCGTACGCTGTTGCTGGTCCATGCGCAGGCGGTAGAGTCGGCTCACCTGCTCCTGAACGTGCGTGGGGTAGCGAATCAGGCCGCCGGTATCACCCACGTACCGACGCACGGCTTGGGTGATCCAGTTAAAACAGTAGGTGCTGAAGCGGAAGCCCTTGCGGTGATCGTATTTCTCGGCGGCGCGGATCAGTCCGAGCGTGCCTTCCTGGATCAGGTCGAGGTAGGCCACGCCCTTGCCGCGATGGCGACCGGCAATGGAATACACCAGACGAAGGTTGTGCATGGTCAGCTTGTCTCGGGCCGACGAGTACATTCTTAGAAGCTTTTTCAGGGCCTGGGTGGTTTCTTGTGTCAGTACGTGATCGTTGCCTCGGGCGAACGAGCCCCAGTGGCGGCTCCATTCGTCCATGCCGTCTGCAACGCTGTCGGGCCACTTGTTGCCATGTCGCCGCATCAGGCTGACAGTCAGACCTACGATCAGGCTGGCGGGTAATTGCAGATTCTCCAGGCACTGCAGAACGTGGCGATTGCTGCGCTTGCGTTGCAGTGCCCCGTGTAGTGCTTCCATCTCGTTGGCCAGCTTGCCTGCGGCCATGTACTGGGCCATCTCGCGTCGCAGCACAAAATGCAACTCGCGGCGCTCAAAACAGGAGACATCGATTGCGGTGACGGCGCTATTGCCGGACCAGTCCAGCAGGTAGTCGCGAGCCGCCAGGTCCTCGACCAGCAGCGCCTGCATAGAGGCGACGGCGTTCCATTTGGTCGTGTCAATCTCCCGCTCCTGTTCGGCGGTGAGCAGGGGATAACGTCGCGCCTGGTCAAACAGGCGTTCAAGATCCCTGTCATCGGTGTTGGGCAGCGTGTTTTCCACAATCGTCATCTCGTGTTGCCTTGTTGTACTCATATACGCGTGGATTCAGGAACCGGAGAGTCGATAGGCGATTTTGTCCATCAGTTACCGGAACAAAACCTGAACAAAAATGGCTATCCCGCAATCCGGTTCAGGTTTTGTCGCGTAGTTTGTCCAGGTATCACTGGAGATGACCATGAACGCAGCGCTTGAGCCCCGCCCCCTTTACGGTATCGGCACCGTTGCCCGACTCACGGGAGTGAAACCTGACACACTGCGGGTGTGGGAGCGGCGCTATGGGCTCGGCGCCAGCATCAAGTCAGCTACGGGACGGCGCCAATACACCCAAGGGGACCTGGAACACTTGCAGTTGGTGGCGGCCCTGGTAGAAGACGGTGCACGCATTGGCGAGATCGCCGACGCACCGAGGCGGACGCTGGAGATGCTGCTTGAACAACGTGGCACAGCGCAGCCGACGGGTCGGCCTGCTGGCCGCGCCTTGTTCATCGGACCTGCGCTGTGCGACTGGGTCGACGGTCATCAGGGCTGTCTGTCGGGCGTGGATGCCCGGTTATTGCGTGCCGAGGCCGAGGGCCTGGAGTTCGAGAGCATCGACAACTGGGCCGCAGAGGCGGTGGTGATCGTCGAATGGCGATCTCTCAGTGCAAGCGGCGTGGCGCGCTTGAGCGAGCTGAAAAAGTACTGCGGCAGCCTGTGCGTCGTGTACGAATTTGGCAGCCAGCAGTGGCTGGATGAACTCAGTCAGCATGGCATTGCGGCCTCATCCTATCCTCCCCAGCCTGGCGAATTGGCGTTCACGATCGCGCAGCGTGTTGCAAACATTGATGCGTCGAAGGGTGAGCACAACCTTGGCGCGTTGATTGATGCAAAGCCGCGACGTTTCAGTGCCGTTGACCTCGCTGAGGCGGCTGCACTGCAAGATACGCTGGCTTGTGAATGCCCGCGTCACCTCGCAGAGATGCTTACAAGTCTGGGAAGCTTTGAGGAGTATTCGGCATCGTGCTCGGTAGATAACTGGCAGGATGCGGCGACGCATGCCCGCATCTATACCTACGCCTGCCAGGCGCGACACCTGCTGGAAAAGGCGCTGGAAGCGGCGCTGGAAGGGCACACCTGAGCGTAACGACACGCCTGCACAGCGGTCGCTACGGATTAAGCTCGGTACGCAGGGCAGCGGGTAACAGGGCTCTGAACGCGTCGCTGTCGCGCGACGTATAGGCCCACAGCAACACCGGAGCGAGCGTCGGCACCATCAACGTCGAAAACTGGTAGGTGAGCGCGATGGCGTCGGACGGCGGCACCCCCGACGAATCGAGAAATCGCGTGCCCAGGCCCAGCATGAGGTTCTTCAAGGCTGTGGCGATCAGACCCACGGCCATGAGTAGCCAAAGCGCGATGATGCTCCAGGCGAGTTCACTCCATCCACCGTCGCGGGGCGTGGCAAAAAACAATGCGCAGAAAAACGGCAGGGAGTAGGACAATATACGGGTGTCGATGGGGTAGCCCAGTTGATTGCCCGCTGCCGCTGCCGACATGAACTGTCCGTCGACTTCTCCCAGCGTCGACATCACCATGAGATCGGTGCCCTGTAGGTACACGGTATCAATGAGCTCCGGTAGCCAGCCGGTGAGCACCGGCTTGGCGATCAGAACCGCCGGCGCTGCCGCAAAGGCACCGAGAAAATACCAGGCCACAAAGCTTGCGGGCAGCAACGCCAGCACCGTCAGCGCGAAGCGCAGCAGGGGACGTTCGCCGCGCATCAGGCTGCGGCTCCGTTGGCGGGATCCCGGTCGCGGCTCAGGTAGCGCAGGTAGACCAGAAAGACCACCAGAACGTCGAGCATGATCAGCACCGGCCACAGATAGAGGTGGGTCCAGGTAAACAGGTCCATATTCCACTGACCGAGGTAGAACAGGCTGATGATGCGGGCAATGTTCATGACCTGGATTGCGAGGAAGCCCCCGACAATGGCAACGAGCTTTTGCCGGAGGTTGGCGGGAAATGCGAGCACACCGGCGATGAGTACGATTGCTGCTTCGACACCATTGCAGCCGGCCTCGATCGATACGGCGAAGCCGGTCTGTGAGTGACTGATGATGCGCCCGTAGGCACGTACATGCTCGTCAAAGGGCATGATCAGCGCCGCACTCACGTCTGCCAGCCAGCTCGTGAAGGGCTGTATAAGGGCGGCCTGCACCGGATCGAGTAATTCCAGGGTGAACAGTCCGAGCAGTAGAAGCGTAAAGACAACGACGAAACGAGTCATGGTCTCAGTAAGTCAGCGAATCGACTGAACGAAGATCAGCAATATGATCGCGGGGCAGACGAGGCGTAGATGCCAGGGCCAGATCGTCCAGAACAGCGTGGACTCCACATTGGGCGCACCGCGCTGGAGTTCCTGCAGCAGCGAGTCGCGGTGCCAAATCCAGCCCACGTAAATGCAGAATACAAATCCCAGGAGTGGTTGGGAGTAGCGTGTGGTGACCGCGATGACCAGCCCGAACAGGGTCGAAAAGTTCAGCAGAATAATCGTACTCACAAGGGCGATGAGGACGCCAATGACCAGCACTGCGCGATGGCGGCGCACACCGTGATTCTCGATGGTATAGGCCACGGGGACTTCCAGCATCGAAATCGAGGAGGTCAGCGCCGCGATGCTCATGAGAAAGAAAAAGCACAGTGACACCAGGCCACCGGTTGCTCCCATCGTTTCGAACAGCGCCGGCAGTACCGCGAAGATCAGCGTGTCCTCAGACAGCAGGCTGCCATCTGCAGCGAAGATGTCGACGCCGTTGTTCAGCGCGACATACATGGCGGGCAAAACCAGAAACCCAGCCAGGACGGCGATGCCGATATCGACGCCCGTAACCAGGCCACCGGCCACGGGCAGGTTTTCTTTGTCGCTGATATAGGAGCCGTAGATCAACATGGTACCCACGCCCAGGGACAGCGAGAAAAATGCCGACCCCAGTGCGCTGATGACCAGTTTTGGCGACAGCGCCGAGGCCATATCGGGCATCAGGTAAACGCGCAGACCCTGCATGGCCCCGTCAAGCGTGAGCACGTAGATCACCAGCAAGACCAGTGTGATGAGCAGCAGGGGCATCAGGCGAGACGACCAGCGTTCGATACCGTCGCGCACACCCGCATGAATGATTGCCACGGTCAGGCCCATAAACAGCGCCATGAACAGCAGATTTCGCGCTAACCCGAATTCCACCAGCCAACGGGCGAGATCGTTGGCGCCGACGAGGCTGGCAATCGCAGACAGGCAGTGCGACATCATCCAGCCGGCCACGATGGCATAGAAGCTGAGAATCAGACTGGCGACGATAAAACCAACGACACCGGCGCTGCGTCCAATCCATTGCGCAACAGGGTTGCGACTGGTGCCGGCGAGCGCGGTGACTGCATTGGCGTGGGCGTGACGCCCCAGAATCAACTCGGCCATCAGCGCGGGGTAGGCCAGGGTAAAGGCCAGGACCAGGTAAACAATGAGAAATGCGGCGCCGCCATTGCTGGCCGCCTGGGTGGGGAATCCCCAGATGTTTCCCAGTCCAACGGCGCTACCTGCCGCGGCCATGATAAATCCAAAGCGCGAAGAGAATTCACCGCGTGCAGTCGCCATCTGTTCTTGTAATCCGGTAGCGCTTTAAAGGGGCCAGTGTAGCATGGGGCTGCCCGGATACTGTGCCGTAGAAGCGGACTATACCCAACTCATGGCGCGGGTACCGAGCAGGGCAGAAGCTGCTCATCCAGACCTTTAAGGCCAAAGAGCTTGAGGGCGAGACTGGGTATGAGTAGCAGCGCCTGTGCCGACAGATCAGCAGTGGTTTGCAGTGGGGACACGCTCACGCCGGGGTCACTCAGATCGCCGCGTATGCGCACCGCGCTGGGGAACTGAAAAGTGCGCGTCTTGGAGCGCGGTTCAAGACGCAGATCCAGCGTGGACTGGGCAAGATCAATACGCCCCTTGCCCGTGGCCAGCATACGGGGTGTCTCCAGATACAGGCTGTCGCTGCGACCGACGCCCGCCGTGAAATCAAAGCGTGCCATCGTACAGTCGAAGGTACTGGTCTTCTGGCCAGCGCCACTGACGAGCCACGCCAGCAGATTGCTCATGAGCAGATCGTAAGCCGCTCCGCTGACCGTTGTGTCATTCAGCGCCAGTGCGAGACTGCCGTTAAGTTGCTGTCGCCACTCCACAGGTGTGCTGCCGCGCGTGGCCAGTCCCGTGCGCAGGCTGACGGCGCCATCCACGGTCTGCTGTAGTTGAAAATCCCGCGTGAGGGTTCCCAGGGGCACGCGGATGCCACGACCGGCAACGCTGAAGGCGGGGGGCGTCAGACCGAGATCGGCCACGCCCCGCAGTATGAGTTCACCACCATCGTAATCCGCATCGAGCTTGCGCAGCAGAATGCGTTGATCGCGTAGCTCGGCGGCAATATGGACCTGGTTCAGCTCACTCATGGGACCGGTGAGTCGATCCGTGCGCAGGCTTAGATTGGTTGGAAACGGAGGTAGGTAGGCCTCAAGGCCCGCGATAGAAAATGGCTCGCTCGTCGTCTTGTCACTGTCATTCAGCAGGTCACTGATTTCCAGATGTGGCGTATACACGTCGGCGTCCAGGCGCTGCACCGTTGTGCCCTCAAGCGCGGCGGTGAGGGTTGCCTGCAGCATGCTACGGGGTAGCTGAACATCAGCGAGTAGTGTGGCGTAGCGGGGCCTCAGGCGCAGGCGGCCGTGGGCCGAAGAGGGAGCGATGGGAAGCCCGAGGAGTTCACCGAGACGCTGCGCCGAGTCGGTGGGCAGTTGCAGTTCAAGATCACTCTCTAAGCCTGCAGGTGCAAGGCGGCCGTTGCCCACCAGACGCAGTTCCAATTCGTCGTTCATAAGAACGCGCAGATCTGCATCGCGAATCAGTGCGAGGGTGCCGGGGTTGAGCAGTTGGAACTGGCCGGTCAGGCGCCAGGGCTCGATAAGCTCCGGAAGCTCAGGTGACGTCGAAAGTGTCGCTGCCAGATCAGCGACGCTGACGTTGGTGGTAGACACCTGCAGGGCCAGGCCCGCACCCTGGCCGATGTCGGCGATGGTGCCCGTCGCCGTCATCGAGCCGCCGCCGCGATCAGTCAATGCTGCCGTGAGTTGGGGTGCCGAAAACGTGTCATTGCGCCATAGCAGGTCCGCGCTGCCATTCAAGGCATGGGCCGGCAGCGTCGCCGTAAATTGCTCGGCGCGCAGTCGCACCTCGCTATCTGTCATAACCAGCGTCCCACTGGCGCTGAGGTCTGTCACGCTCAGGGGAAGTTCCGTGATCAGCGACGGCGTTGCGGCCTCAAGTGAAAAACGGCCTTCGAAGCGTGTGGGGTCGGCCAGGTTGCGTAGCGCGCCCAGGGGCAGGTTCTGACCCCTGGCGCTCAATCGCAGCGCGCTCTCTCCCGCGCCCGAGAGCACGATGTCTGCGCGCGAAATAATGGGGCTGTCCAGCGTGCCTGTTACACCCAGCTCCAGAGCGCTATGGCTTAAATGCTGGGACAACTGGTCGGGTATCGGCAGCACGGCGTCGAGGCGCTGGGCTTCACCAACGGCTTCCAGGGAGATTTCGACGGGGCCGTTCGCGGATGTGAGGGTCCCGGCAGCGCTGAAACGATAGTCCTCTGGTGTGGTCAATGTGACGTCTTCCAGGGCAAGTCGGTAGCCGTCAAGGTCTCCGCCCAACTGCCCTTTGAGTTGAAGATCTCCCGCGAAGGGATAGGCCTCGGCATCGAGGGCGAGGACAAAATCGCTGACGCGGGTGTAGTGCCCGTTGATGGCAAAGTCATAGTCCAGGCTCGCACCCAGCGCGTGGATGTCGCCCGAAAGTAGCAGCTGCGACTCAGTACTCGCATCACCCAGTTGGACCGTCAAGCTCAGGTGAAGTCCCTCAGCGGAGGGCTCACTCCAGCGGGATTCAGCGCTCATGGAGACACGTCGTTGGCCAATCTGAGTCTGCGCATCGAGATCGATGCGGCCACTGGCGTCCCGGGTTGCCTGGACCTGCAGCAACGGGAAAATCCAGAGGTTTTGCTGTCCGGCAATCAGGTGAACGGAGTCCACGTCGGCGCGTCGGGGAAGGCGGGTGAGAGGGGCAAGCAGGCCTTGCAGGTCTATTGGTTCTCCTGCCTCGGCCTCTTCCAGGTAGTAACTGAGGTTCGTCGCTGTGAGGTGTCCCCGGTTGCCCTGTCCAAACAATAGCTGGGCCAGCGGAATCTGCAAATCAAGGTTTTGCGCCGATATCAGGGGTGGACCCTCACGGCGTGGGTCTTGCAACAACAGGAGTGGGGCCTGAATCCTGACCGGACTCCAGTCAATTTTTGCGCCTCGTAGGTCCAGCGTGTAGGGCGTCTGTTGATCGACCGCCCAGCGCAGCAGCGAAAGGGTGCGTTCATCATCACTCAGCAGCACCATCACCGATACCGGTAATAGCGCGAGCACTGCGAAGATCAGAACCAGGCGTCGAAACATGGGCTACGGAGGTGTTCGCTTGTATGGGGCCACGGCGGGGCAGTCTAGCACCGCTGCCCATGCTAGACTCGCGCAGCGTTCGCGCCCGGGTGGTGAAATTGGTAGACACAGGAGACTTAAAATCTCCCGCCTATTGCAGGCGTGCCGGTTCGATTCCGGCTCCGGGCACCAATTTAGTAAGATTGTTGAGCGCGATGGCCTTTGACTCGAGCGTCCGGAGGCAAGACGAGCCTCATGCTAGACTCCCCGCCCAATGAAACTTCTGCTGCACATCGGAACAGAGAAGACCGGTAGCACGCTGCTGCAGGACTGGCTGTTTGCCAACCGCGCCGCGCTATCGGCCCAGGGCGTGTACTTCACCGACCGTCGCGAGCGCAGGAACAACACTCGCCTTGTGGCCTATTTCCGCAGTTCCCTGGACGACTACACGCGGCGTCATGGCATTCTGGATCAGGCTGCGAAGCAGCAGTTTTTTACCGGGTTCGAAGATCAAATGCGGGACGAGATAGCGGCGGCAGCGGCGTCTCATGAGTGCATGGTCATTTCTTCAGAGCATTTTCAGTCCCGGCTGCGACAGGACTCTGAAGTGCTGCGTCTGCGGGATTTTCTGGCCCCACTGTTTTCTGAAGTCCGGATTCTCTGCTATTTCCGCGAGCAGTCGTCGCTGCGCCTCAGTCTTTATTCGACCGCGCTGCGAGCGGGCGAGACGGGGCCCCTCGAAACATTTCATATGGACCGGCAGGCGGTCCATCCCTATTACGATTTTCTGGGGCTGGCGCGGCGCTGGGCGGGGGCCTTTGGCCGCGAAGCGCTGGATTTTCGACTTTTCGATAGAGCTCGTTTTGCCGCGGGCGATATTCGCCAGGATTTTCTCGAGGCGCTGCCAGTGGCCGTCGACGGCGACGCGCTGGATTTTTCTTTGCATAGTCGCAACGAAAGCATGGGTTACCTCAGGGCGCGTGCCCAGCGGGCCCTGAACGAGGGGCAGCCGTTCTGGGATGGGGCGGGGGCGGTAAATCGCAGGAATATTGCATTACGAGAGGTGCTGGATACTTGCGACGGGCTGATGACCGGCGATCTCACCGACCCAAACGGTGAGCGATTTGCCGCAAACTTCGCGGCCAATAACAGCGAGTTTCTTGCAGAGTATCTTCCGCCGGATTCGGAGTTTCCATCTCCCGTTGTAGCGTCGACCGATCCCCGGGAACAGCAGTTGAGCCTGGAGGAGGTCGGCGACATCGTCGCGGAGCTGACGGAAGCCCTGGCGAGACAGCAATCGCGTAATCTCGATAATACTGACGCAGATGTGCTGCGCGACGTAGCACTGAAAGCAGAAACGGGTGAACGCGTGACACCGGCGCAGGCGCTGGCACTCATGCGCCTTGCTAAACGGGCGCGACCCGATGGTCCCCTCATCGTACGCAAACTGGCCCAGTGGGAGGCGGCGGAGCAGAAGCGCAAAAAGCGCTGATCTGGCTTTGACGCACAACGAGTTGCCAGCAACGCGGGAACACTTTGTGGTCACACCTGTCAGAGCTTCATGGTTGCTCGTCACAACGCCATCGCTTTCGCGCTGCTCTGCTCACTGCTGTTACATCTGGTGGTGTTTTGGCAATGGCGTGTCCCGGAGTTTTCCCGGGCAGTGGCGCCGGTGGTTCGCAGCCTTAGCTTCAGCTTTTCTCAAAGCACACCGCCGCAGGTCAATGTCGTGCCTGACGCTGCCTCGACAGCGACTTCATCAGACTCAGGACCACGACCCTCGACCGATTCACCCGCGGCTTCCGACCAGCCGGTTACCACTGTTAATGAATCACCTGAGCTATCGCCTCGGCAGGGCCTGCCGTCATTTGGCGACCTGGATCTGAAGCCACCGCCGGTTGGTGAGGTTCCAACCGATGGCGTACCACACCTGTTCGACGCCCGATTGGCGGCTCAGATCGAAGCGGCCCGTGCTCGGCCACGATCGCGGTCGCTACCCGCAGAAGAGGCTAATTCGCTGGCAGACACGACGCGCACCGTCGGCGGACGTCAGGTGACGCTAGTTCGGGTCGGCGACCTGTGCTTTGAAGTTGCCGCGGCAGATCCCCTTGACCCACTGGGCAGGGAGCAATGGTATCGGGTAAGTTGTCGCCTTTGACTCGCACGGTTGCGGATGACAGTTGCAAATGACAGTTGCGGATGAACGTTCCAGATGACAATGGGTGACTCCAAAGACGGCGGTATACCGATCAACCTGGTGTTGGGCAGCGGTGGAGCCAGGGGGCTGACGCATATCGGCGTTGTGCGCGTGCTGCAGGAGCAGGGGTATCGCATCAAATCGATCACCGGCTGTTCCATGGGTGCACTGGTCGGCGCGCTGCTGGTCAGTGGGCACCTGGATGATTACGAGAAATGGGTAACGCAGTTGACGCGCTGGGATGTGTTCCGCTTTCTTGATATCTCCCTGCTGGGCCGCTCCGGCATGGTCAAGGGCGACAAACTGATGGAGCGCCTGGGCGAGTGGCTCGCGGGAGTGCAGATGGAATCCCTCGAGATTCCTCTGACCGTCGTGGCCGCCGATATCGTGTCACGCAAGGAGGTGTGGATATCGCGTGGCGACCTGCTTGAGGCCGTGCGCGCATCCATTGCGGTTCCCGGCGTGTTCACGCCCTTGGTCAAACATGGCCGGGTGTTGGTGGACGGCGGGATTCTCAATCCACTGCCGATCCCTCCAGCGCGTATGGAAAACTCCACGATCACCGTTGCTGTCAGCCTCAGCGGACAGGAAGTGCACCAACCGTTTGGCGATCTGTCGGTGAACGTGCCTGCCGAAATCGAGGAAGAAAAACAAATAAAACAACAAGAAGAGCAATTAAAGGAAGACCGCCATGCCCCCATCGAAGGTTTTCTGGACAGTCTGCAGCGCTACTTCGGCAGAGATCGCGTCGAAGAGAACGATGACCCTGCGCAGAGCGGCGGCGGAGAGCCCCCCGGCGACTTCACACCGATTACCGAGCAACCCGCGCTCACCGATGTGATGCTGGGCATGTTCAATACGATGCAGGACACGATAGCGCGGCACCAACTGGCCGGAAACCCGCCGGATATCCTCATTGATATCCCCTGCAACATTTGCCAGTCTCACGAGTTTCATCGAGCGGCGGAGCTGATTCCCGCCGGTGCTTTCTGGGCGCGTCGCGCTCTTGAAGACCAGCGCAACAGTTTTCGTTGAGCCACAACGTTTCACCACAGGAGAACCCATGCAGGATGCGCTGCTGACGATGCTGCGGATGCAGGATCGTATGAACACGCGAGTACACCCCGAGTGGATCGACCAGGGTTTCGCCTGGCATCGCGCCATTTGGGTGGAGTGTGCCGAACTCGTGGATCACTACGGCTACAAATGGTGGAAGCACCAGGATCACGATCTGGCACAGGTGCAACTGGAGGTCGTGGATATCTGGCATTTTGGTATGTCGGCCTGTTTTCGCCCCGATCTCGGCCTTGAGGAATTGGCCCAATCCATGGAGGACGAGTGGCAGGGCGCCAGCACGGATAACAATCATGCCGGTGTTCTTGAGGCTGCCGAGAAGCTCGCAGGCGTAGCGGCGATTGAGGGGCGATTCAGCGTGGCGGATTTTGCGGTGCTGTTAAAGGCAGCGCAGATGTCCTTTGAGGATCTGGTGCGTCAGTATCTGGGCAAGAATGTGCTGAATTTTTTTCGTCAGGACAACGGGTACAAGGACGGCACGTACCGCAAGCTCTGGCAGGGACGTGAGGACAATGAGCACCTGATGGAACTGCTCGATCAGATCGATACGGCGGCGCCCGAAGCGGAGCAACAACTCTACAGCGCCCTCGACGAACGGTACCGGGCGACCGCCTGAATCATGGACGAATCGTCACCCCAGGCCCTCAGCACCTCGGCGCTGGCCAAGCGCCTGAAACTGCCCATCCAGCAGCTGTTTGTGACGCTGCGCGACTACGGCTGGATTGATCGGCGCGGCAAGTCCTGGGCGCTGACCGCCAAGGGTGAGTTGCACGGAGGTGGCTATCGCGACAGCCAGCGCTATGGCCGCTATATCGTCTGGCCCGAGTCTTTGCTCGAGCACCCCCTGATTACGGCGATCGAGTCGAATCAACGCATCACTCCCAATGGTATGCGGCGCTACTATGGCCACCTCTCGGCCAGGCAGATCAACCGAACGCTCACCGAATTGGGCCTGCAGAAACCCACGCTACGCGGGCTGGAAGTCACGGACTTGGGCGAGCGCTTCGGCGGTCGCCAGGAGCGCGATGAGGAACATGCCCTCTGGGTAGTGAGCTGGCCCCACGAGAT
>JAUIMF010000031.1 GCA_030433415.1 Gammaproteobacteria bacterium
TATGACCGCGCTGCTGGTCTCGTCGGGTGTGATTATCTTTTTACTGGGTCTGCTGTCAGAGCAGCTCACCGCGCTGCAGTACAAAGAAGTGCCCGTCGATACCGAGGACTGAGCCGTCACCCCAAAGTGGTAGGGTGAAGGTCGAAGCTCCCCCCTAAGATACGCCGCCAGATAATTACCCACTTCAGGCTGAAGGGAGTTGGTCATGCGAATCGGTGTACCCAAAGAAATAAAAAATCACGAATACCGTGTTGGACTTACGCCCGCGGGCGTTGCCGAGCTTGTGCACCACGGCCACGAGGTTGCCCTCGAAACACTGGGTGGCGATGCCATCGGGTTTCATGATGACGAGTACCGCGATGCCGGGGCAACGCTGTTACCCACTGCCGAGGCGGTGTTTGCCTGGGCCGACATGATCGTCAAGGTGAAGGAACCCCAGCCCCAGGAGTGCCGCATGCTTCGCCCCGGTCAGCTGCTGTTCACCTACCTGCACCTGGCGCCCGATCCCGAGCAGACCCGTCTGCTGATTGAATCCGGGGCATCGGCGGTGGCCTACGAAACCGTGACCAGCGCCCAGGGCGGTCTGCCGCTGCTGGCGCCCATGAGCGAAGTGGCGGGGCGAATGGCGATCCAGGCCGGTTGTCACAGTCTGGAAAAAGCCCAGGGCGGCAGCGGTACGCTTCTCGGTGGTGTGCCCGGCGTTGAGCCCGCGCGCGTGCTGGTGCTCGGTGGTGGTGTGGTCGGCGTGAACGCCGCGCGCATGGCCATGGGCCTGGGCGCCGACGTCACCATCGTCGATCGATCCATCGGTCGCCTGAAAGAGCTCGACACACTGTTCGAGGGCCGCATGAAAACCCTGTACTCCACCCGCGATGCCATTGAGCGCCACGCGTTGGCGGCGGACTTGGTGGTGGGTGCGGTGCTGATCCCCGGTGCAGCAGCGCCCAAGCTCATCACTGCGGATCTGGTGAAGCGCATGAAGCCCGGTTCCGTGCTGGTGGACGTGGCCATCGACCAGGGTGGCTGCTTTGAAACCTCGCGTGCAACGACGCACCAGGATCCCTGCTACATCGTCGACGGAGTTGTGCACTACTGCGTGGCGAACATGCCCGGTGGTGTGGCGCGCACGTCGACGCTGGCCCTGACCAACGCGACGCTACCTTATGTGCTGGACCTGGCGAACAAGGGTCTGGAGCAGGCCCTGGAAGATGATCGCTATCTGCGCGACGGTCTGAACGTCCATGCGGGGCAGATCACCCATCCCGCTGTCGCCAAGGCGCTGGACTACGACTACGTCACGCCGATGCAGGCGTTGAAGGATAAGGCTGTTCAGGCGTAATTGCAGGGAGAGAGCCTTTGGCACTGGGTCCCGGGCAATTTGTTTCCTGTTCGCAAAAAGTTGAGGGCGGTGATGACCACCCCTTAGCGGTTTAGCGATACTCCAGACCAATCAGGCCGCCTGCTCCTTCGCCTCACGTCGACGCGCGTGCAACACGGGTTCCGTGTAACCGCTGGGCTGCTCTTTGCCCAGGAACACCAGATCACATGCGGCCTGGAACGCCACGCTATTGTCGAAGTCCGGCGCCATGGGGCGGTAGTCGGGATCCCCGGCGTTCTGGCCGTCCACGATCACCGCCATGCGCTCCAGGGTTTCGCGCACCTGCTCTTCGCTGCACACGCCGTGTTCCAGCCAGTTGGCGATATGCTGCGATGAGATGCGCAGCGTGGCGCGATCTTCCATCAGGCCCACGTTGTTGATGTCGGGAACCTTCGAGCAGCCCACGCCCTGTTCCACCCAGCGCACCACGTAGCCCAGGATGCCCTGGGCGTTGTTGTCCAGTTCGCGCTGGATGTCTTCGGCGTTCATGCCTGTCGCGCCGCGCAGGGGGATGGCGAGAATATCGTCGACGCTCGCCGGTGTGCGGCTTGCAAGCTGTGCCTGTACCTCGGCGACGTTCACTTCGTGGTAGTGGGTGACGTGCAGCGTGGCCGCCGTGGGGGAGGGGACCCATGCGGTGGTGGCGCCGGAGCGGGGGTGGGCGATCTTGGTCTCGAGCATTGCGGCCATCAGGTCTGGCATGGCCCACATACCCTTGCCGATCTGGGCGCGGCCGGGCAGGCCACAGGCCAGGCCCACGTCCACGTTGTAATCCTCGTAGGCGTTGATCCAGGCTTCGCTCTTCATGTCGCCCTTGGGCGTCATCGCGCCGGCGGCCATGCTGGTGTGAATCTCGTCACCGGTGCGATCCAGGAAGCCCGTGTTGATGAACACCACGCGTTCGCGAGCGCGGTAGATGCATTCCTTGAGGTTCACCGTGGTGCGGCGCTCTTCGTCCATGATGCCGAGCTTGAGGGTGTTGCGCGCCAGGCCCAGGGCGTCTTCGACGCGCGAGAACAGCTCCAGGGTGAAGTCCACCTCATCGGGGCCGTGCATCTTGGGCTTCACGATGTAGACGCTGCCCTCGCGGGAATTGCGCAGTGGCCCCGTGCCCTTCAGGTCGTGCATTGCGATGAGTGAGGTGAACATGGCGTCCATGATGCCTTCGGGGATTTCTTCGCCGTTGGCATCCAGAATGGCGTTGTTGGTCATGAGGTGACCCACGTTGCGCACGAACAGCAGGCTGCGGCCGTGCAGCACCAGCTCGCCGCCGTCCGTTGCGGTGTATACGCGATCCGGGTTCAGGGTGCGGGTCATCTGCTTGCCGCCCTTGCTGAAGGCTTCCTGCAGGTCACCTTTCATCAGACCCAGCCAGTTGCCGTAGACCACGGCTTTGTCTTCGGCGTCCACAGCAGCCACGGAATCTTCGCAGTCCTGAATCGTACTGATGGCGGATTCCAGCAGCAGGTCCTTCACACCCGCGCGATCAGTGCTGCCGATGGGGCTGGTGGCGTCGATCTGGATTTCGACATGCAAACCGTTGTGGCGCAGCAGCACGCCCGTGGGGCTTGCCGCGTCACCGAGGTAGCCGCGTAGTTGATCGCCATCCGCCAGCATCGTGCTGTCATCGCCCAGGGCGACCCGCAGCTGTCCGTCGGCAATGCGGTAAGCCGTGGCATCGTGGTGACTGCCGTCAGACAGGGGGAAGTAGCGATCGAGAAAGTCCCGCGCCCAGGCAATGACTTTGGCACCGCGTACGGGGTTGTACCCACCGGCGCGCTCCGCCCCATCGTCTTCGGGGATGGCGTCGGTGCCATACAGGGCATCGTACAGGCTACCCCAGCGGGCATTCGCAGCGTTCAGGGCATAGCGGGCGTTCATCACCGGGACCACCAGCTGGGGCCCGGCGATGGTGGCGACTTCGGCGTCCACATTCTCGGTGCTGATGGTAAAAGGGGCGGGTTCCGGCAGCAGGTAGCCGATGTTTTCAAGAAATGCGCGGTAGGCGGCCTTGTCGTAGTCCGCGCCGGGGTTGGCGCGATGCCAGTCATCGATGCTCGCCTGCAGCGCTTCGCGAATCGCCAGTAGTTCTTCATTGCGGGGCTTGAGGTCTGCCACGATCGAAGCGAACTCCGTCCAGAAGTGCGCGGGCTCAATGCCCGTGCCCGGGCAGATGCGTTCTTCCAGCAGTTCGGCGATAACCGGCGCAACTTGCAGGCCGGCGCGTTCGACGCGATCAGTCATGGCAACAATTCCTCATACATCAAATAGGCGATGGCGAAGTGTAGGTGTCTGGGCGGAATTTCCAAATCCAATGACGATGATCGCCGTCATTCATCGAGTGAATGCAGGTAGTGCTAATTGCCTTCCGCCTGAATGGCGCGAGCCGTATCCACGATGAGCTTGCGCAGCCAGCGATTCCCCGGGTTGTGCTGCAGAAGCGGGCTCCAGGCCATTTTCAGCTCCAAGGGCGGAATATCCAGCGGAGGGTCGCGACGCACCAGGCGCGGGTTGTCCCGCTTGAGCAGGGCGGCGCGCGTGGGAAGAGTGACGATCAGATCATTGTGCTCCGCCAGCGTCATCGCCGCCTGGTAGTGGCGGGTGAAGACGCGGATCTGGCGTTTTTTGCCCAGGCGGTTAAGGGCGCTGTCGACCCAGCCCAACCGCTGCACGTCATCGGGGTTTACGCCCACGCCCACGCCCATACCGGTCTTGCTCACCCAGACGTGATCGGACTTGAGGTAGTTGTCGAGAGTGAAATCGTCCAGGATCGGATGGTTGGGGCTCAGCAGGCACGAAAAGGTGTCGTCCCACAGGGGAATCTGGTGAAAGGACTGGGGCATGGCATCAAACCGGTTGATCACCATGTCGACTTTGCCGCGCTCCACGTCAAGAAAGCTCACATCCGAGGGGGTCATGATGTCCAACGTGACACCCGGTGCCGCGTCGCGCAGTACGCCCAGCACCCTGGGAAACAGGGTGGACTCGGCATAGTCGCTGGCCATGATGCGAAATACCCCCTGGGCCTCCTGGGGTCGGAACTCGGAACGCGGTTGCACCGCCTGGTCGATGCGCGAGAGCGCATCGCGCACCAGCGGCTCGAGCTCCAGGGCCCGCTCCGTGGGGGTCATGCCTTCGGAGGTACGCACCAGCAGGGGATCATCGAACAGTGTGCGTAGACGGCGCAGGCCATTGCTCATCGCCGGCTGGGACAGATTCAGCTGCTGCGCGGCCTGGGTGACGTTGCGCTCACGCAGCAGCACATCCAGGTAAACCAGAAGATTGAGATCGATGCGGTGCAGGTTCATCGCCGGTCCCTTGCAGGTAATTACGCCAGTATCGCGATGATGTACCCCGCCTGCCAAGCCTTTATACTACGCCGCCCCGAAAACCCAACCCCCCGAAAATTGGAGTGTAGCGGTATGTATAAAGCCCCTGTGGAAGATATGAGCTTCCTGATTGACGATGTTCTGAGTGCGGAAGAAACCCTGGGTGGACTGCCGCGTTTTGAAGAGCTGGGCGTGGGTGCGGAATTGACCGGGGCGCTGCTCGACGAAGGCGCGAAGCTCGCCAGCGGTGTGCTCGCGCCGCTGCGCCGGGTGGGAGACATGCAGCCGGCGCGCTGTGAAGATCGCGCCGTCATCATCTCGCCGGGATATCACGATGCCATGGGGCAGCTCGCTGCGGGGGGCTGGTTCGGGATTTGCGCCGACGCCGACCACGGTGGCCAGGGCCTTCCAGAAGTCTACGGCACCGCGGCCTGCGAAATGTGGAACAGCGCCGACATGGCCTTTGCCCTTGCGCCCTTCCTGAGTAGTGGCGCGGCGCTGGCGATTGCCGCTCACGGTAGCGACGAGCTCAAGCAGACCTACCTGCCCAAACTCCATTCGGGGGAGTGGGCCGGCACCATGAACCTCACGGAATCCGGTGCCGGGTCAGATCTGGGCCCCATGAAAACCCGGGCAGAGAAAAACGGCGATCATTACCTGATCACCGGACAGAAAATCTTTATCACCTGGGGCGATCACGATGCGATGGACAACATCGTGCACCTGGTGCTGGCACGCCTGCCCGATGCGCCGGAAGGTTCGCGCGGTATTTCGCTGTTCCTCGTGCCCAAGTTCATGGTCAATGACGATGGCAGCCTCGGGGAGCGCAACGATGTGTATCCCGTGTCCACGGAACACAAGCTCGGTATTCACGGCAGCCCCACCTGTGTGATGGCCTTTGGCGACAACGGAGGCGCGATCGGCTATCTCGTCGGCGAAGAGAATCGGGGCCTTGCCTGCATGTTCACCATGATGAACGAAGCCCGACTGAAGGTCGGACTGCAGGGCCTGGGAGCTTCCGAAGGCGCCTATCAGCAGGCCCTGGCCTACGCGCAGGAGCGCGTGCAGGGAGGCGTGCCCATCATCCAGCATGCGGATGTGAAGCGCATGCTGCTCACGATGAAAGCCCTGATTGAAGGCATGCGCGGCCTGGCGTACAGCGAAGCGGTGACCATGGATCTTGCCCACTATGGTCCTGAAGAGGAGCGCAGTGCCAATCAGGCCCGGCTGGAGTTGATGATTCCGGTCATCAAGGGCTGGATGACCGAGGTCGGGGTCGAAGTGACGTCCCTGGGCGTGCAGGTCCACGGTGGCATGGGTTATGTCGAAGAGACCGGAGCCGCGCAGTTTTTCCGCGACGTGCGGATCACGCCGATCTACGAAGGCACCAACGGTATTCAGGCCGCGGATCTTGTCAGTCGCAAGCTGGGTCGCGATGGCGGCTCCACCATGGGATCGGTGCTGGCCCTGATCCGCACGGACGCCAGGGCACTCGTGGCCGAAGGGGGAGACCTGCAGGTCATTGGCGATGCGTTGCTCGCGGCCGTGGGGCGCCACGAAGAAACCACCGAGGCGGTGCTGCAGATGCTGGCTTCGAATCCGGATGCGGCGCACTCGGCGGCGTTTGACTACATGATGGCGACCGGGTATCTCTTTGGCGGCTGGCATCTCGCCCGGGCGGCGAAGGTTGCGCAGGCGCATCTGGATAGCGGCGACAACAATGAGTTCTATACCCGCAAGGTCGCGACCGCAGCGTTCTACGCCCAGAGCCTGTTACCTCGCTGTGAGGGTCACAGCGGTGCCATCGCCAGTGCCACCGGTGTTATTCAGGCTTATCCTGTGGAGTGGTTGTGATGTCAGATTCTTTCACTACACCTGATCTGTCCGATGACGCACCTGAAGCCCGGGCGCTGATTCTGCCGTGGTTGGACTTCGGTGCCCGCGAGCGCTTCTGCGGTCCGGTCGTAACGGTGAAATGCTTTGAGGACAACTCCCTGGTCAAGGCCCTGGTGCAGCAGCCCGGCGAAGGCCGCGTGATTGTCGTGGATGGCGGTGGCTCGCGGCGCAGAGCCCTGCTCGGGGATCAGTTGGCGGCGAAGGCCGCTGCGAATGGCTGGTCCGGTCTGGTCATTGATGGTGTGGTGCGGGATGTCGAAATCCTCGCGGAGCTGGATCTCGGCGTTAAAGCCCTTGGGTCCTGCCCCCAGAAGACCGACAAGCGCAACGAGGGCCAGCAGGATATTCCCATCGACGTGGGCGGCACGACGGTGCGACCGGGCATGTATCTTTACGCCGATCGCAATGGCGTACTTGTCAGCGAGACAAAACTGACCTGAGTACCGCTCGCCTCAATGCAGGCGCATCGAGAGATCCATGGCCCGGCAGTGCTTGGTCAGGGCCCCAACCGAAATAAAATCGACGCCGGTTTCGGCGATGGCGCGCAAGGTGTCCAGGGTGATGTTGCCCGACGCTTCCAGCTCAACGCGTCCCGCGGTGAAGCGTACCGCGTTGGCCATGGCGTCCAGGTCGAAGTTGTCCAGCATGACCCGATCGCAGCCCGCATCGATGGCCTGGGCCAGTTCATCCATGGTTTCCACTTCAACCTCGACCGGTTTTTCCGGGGCGATTTCGCGGGCCCTTAGCACGGCGGCATAAATACCGCCGCAGGCGAGAATGTGGTTCTCCTTGATGAGGTAGGCATCGAAGAGTCCGATGCGGTGGTTGTAGCCGCCGCCGCAACGCACGGCATATTTCTGCGCCAACCGCAGACCTGGAATGGTTTTACGTGTGTCGAGCAGGCGCACCCCCGTACCTGCCACGATGTCGGCGTAGCGGCGGCTGACGCTGGCCGTACCCGACAAGGTCTGCAGAAAGTTCAGCGCACAGCGCTCTGCCGTGAGCATGGCGCGGCTTGGCCCGGTGAGGTTGACGAGGGTCTGGCCGGCGGTGATGGTGTCACCATCCTGCACCAGCCATTGTGCCCTGAGGCGGTCATCCACTGCGGTGAACACTGCATTGGCCCAGGGAATGCCGCAGATCACCCCGTCTTCCCGGGTGATGATGCTGGCCTCGCCCAGACCGTCAGCGGGCAGTAGTTCGGCGGTGATATCGCCGGTGCCCAGATCCTCCGCCAGGGCGATAGTGACGTCCTGTTGTATCTGCTGGGGGTCGATGGGTGTTGGGCTGTTCATGGCATATCCTCACATCGGCGCCAGAGGGTGCCGTACAGGCGGCGCATGGTAACAGTGCGCATCACGCCGATGAACCCGCACTCGCGTCTGTGATCGTGCCTTGCTCCCGGGCGCGCCACTTCGCACAATGCGCTCATGAGCACAGCACCAAACAACGATGGCTGGCTGGCCGGTGCCCGCCACTGTCCGTCGCCCAATTTCAATGAGCGGCCTGCCGGTTGCTCTCCGCTGATGCTCGTGTTGCACAATATTTCTCTGCCGCCGGGTCGTTTCGGCGGCGGCCGCATCGAGGCATTGTTCTGCAACGCCCTCGACTGTGATGAGCACCCGTTCTTCGACGAACTGCGCGGGCTTGAGGTGTCGGCGCATTTTCTGATTGATCGCGACGGCCTGCTGACGCAGTTTGTGAGCTGCGATGACCGGGCCTGGCATGCCGGGGTATCCCGCTGGGGTGGGCGAGAGAACTGCAATGATTTCAGCATTGGGGTTGAGCTTGAAGGCACCGATACAACGCCGTATACCGAGGAGCAATACGATACGTTGCGGCAACTGGTTGCGGAGCTGCGCCGGCGTTACCCGGCACTCTCGGCGGGTCCGGTGCTTGGCCACAGTGACATCGCGCCGGGGCGTAAGACCGACCCGGGCGCGGCGTTTGACTGGCGTCGCCTCCGACTGATGCTGCGAGAAGAACCCCTACCATCCGACGGGAGCTGTACGGCATGAATTTTCTATCCCTGGTCATCGCTCTGGCTCTGCATCCGGTGCTGCGCCCCGAAGGTCCCCTGCAGCGGGATGACTGGCTGTTGCGCCTGGATGCTGCACTCGCCGATGGGATTTCCGGACCGGTGCTGCGCCTGGCCCTGCTGCTGCTGTTGCTTGCGGTCGGATTGTGGTGGGTGCTCGATGTGCTGGAGCACTGGCTGTTCGGTCTTGTCGCGCTGGTCGCATCGGCGCTGGTGCTGGTATGGAGTCTGGGGCGGGACGACTATCACACCGCGCTGGAACGGTTTGAGGCGCGAGTGGGGCATGACCCGGCGGCCGCCTGCGACGCCGCCGCGGCGGTCTGGGCGCCGCAACCGTCTTCAGATGATCACGGCCAGGAGGGCAGCCAGGATGACGGCGAAGGTGCAGACTGCGATGCTGCGGTAACCCAGCTGTTGTATGGCGGTTATGCGCGCTGGTTTCCGCCGGTGCTCTATGTCGTACTGCTGGGGCCCGTGGCAGCAATGCTTTACAGAGTCGTGGCTGTGCTCGCCGCCCGCGGTGGGCAGGCCACGGCGCAGCGGCTACTGCACTGGCTGGACTGGTTGCCGGCAAGATTACTGGCGCTGACCTTTGCGCTCACGGGTGATTTCGTGGCGGTCGTTGACGGTGGTGGCCTGCGAGGTCTGGTGCGCGACGAGCCTGTTCCCGAGCTGCTGCGAAACATCGCGCGCCGCGCTTGCCCCCAGTCCGGTGCTCGTCCCCTGGGCGCGCTGCTGTATCGCAGCGCCGGACTGTGGCTGCTGCTTATCTCTCTGGCCTACCTGCTGACCTGAGGTACGCCGTGTCGGGGGTCGATACCACGATCACGCTGGGCGTCGATGAGCGGCCAGAAGCGGCGCAATCCCGGCCATGGCGCTGGTATTGCACCGTTTTATTCCACCCTGATGCGGGGCGTATCGGTGCCGTCGCCCGGCTGGATATCGCCTGCGAAGAGCTGATACTCGGGCGGCGCGAGCCTGTGTTTTTCAAGCTCGATGGCGACGAATGTACATTGGCGGAGCGCACTGTCAGTCGCCAGGCCCTGGTGCTTTACCGCGGCGATCCACACTGGGAGTTCTGTCGCCGCACGGGCAGCTCCCGACTTCGCCTTGACGGTGAAGAGCTTGGGAGCCGGTCTGAAGTTTCTACTGATCGCGGGCGAAGGGGGGTGGTGCTGACCCTGGGGGACCGTGTGGTTCTACATCTG
Source organism: Gammaproteobacteria bacterium (assembly GCA_030433415.1). Classification (GTDB taxonomy): domain Bacteria; phylum Pseudomonadota; class Gammaproteobacteria; order Pseudomonadales; family Halieaceae; genus Congregibacter. The sequence continues at coordinate 9,850 of JAUIMF010000031.1, forward strand.
CGGCTGCGCCAGGATTCGGTGGAAGACCCCGATACCAGCGAGATAGAGGCGACGTCCGCGCTGACCGGGCGGCTTCCCGGCGTCAGCGAACTTGCCTGTTCTCTGCGCCAGGAGGTGGCGCGGGCCGCGGCGGCCCAGGGCGATGTGCTGCTGTTGGGTCCAACCGGTACCGGCAAAGAGCACGTCGCCCGGGCGATTCACGACCTTGGTGGCGATAAGCCCTGGGTTGCGGTAAACGTCGCCGCGCTGCCACCCGAGATCGCCGCGGCCAGCCTCTTTGGTGCCCGCAAGGGCGCCTACACGGGCGCGGATACCGATCGTCGCGGTTACTTTCGCGAGGCCGATGGCGGCACCCTGTTTCTGGATGAAATTGGCGATGCTCCCGAGTCCCTGCAACCGCAGCTATTGCGTGCGCTGCAGGAGCGCGAGATCCAGGTGCTGGGCGGCAGGACCGAGCGCGTCTCATTGCGAGTGATCGCCGCGACGGAGCGAGACCCCGAAGACCCCGGGGCGCTGCGGCCAGCGCTGCGCTACCGCCTGGGAGCCAGCGAAATACATCTACCCGAATTGCATCAACGCCTGGAGGATCTGGGTGTATTTGCCGTAGCAATGCTGGCCGATGGTGCTTCGGCCACGATGCCCTGGGAGCAGTCCTCCGACGAGACCCTGGTGCAGTGGGCGCGATGCTTCGAAAGGCTCGCTGTCTATGCCTGGCCGGGAAACCTGCGCGAGCTGCAGCATGTGTTAACCCAGTTGATGGCAAGGCCCACCCATCCGCGCATTCCCGCTCGTATCGGGGGGCACGTGGGACAGGGTATCGAAGAGCCTGCACCGCCATCGCGGCCTACACCGCCGGTGGTGCGCCTTGCAGACATGGATGACGCGTTGTTCCTGAAAGCCTGGAAGAACGCCGGCTTTGAGCCCGCCACGCTGGCGCGGGCTCTGGGCGTATCACGTACCTCGGTCTATCGGCGCGTTGAGCGCACGCCCGATTGTCGCCTGGCCGCCGATGTGCCTCTGGCGGAGCTGCTCGTGGCGCTGGATGAATGCCAGGGAAATCTGGATGCGACCGCGCAAAAGTTGGAGGTGTCGCGCCGGGGGCTGGCGACACGCCTGCGCGCAGGCGGCGTAAGCCTGGATTCAACGTCGGACGACGAGGCGCCGGACTGAATCATGGCCCGGGGGCTTGCGCACTACCGCGTCATTCAGGGGCTGTATCGCGGCGGGCAGGCGGACGTGTTTCTCGCAGTCGATCAGCGCAGCCAGCGCCAGGTCTGCATAAAAATCTATCACCTGCAGGGTGGTGCTCCGGCACGCCGACGCGTTCAGGCCGAGGCGTGGAAGCTGGCCCGCGTGGACAGTCCCCGGGTCGTGGATATTCTGGACGTGGTGGGGTATGCCGACGAACTGGCGCTGGTCACGCGCTATGTACCCGGCGTGGACATGCAGACTCTGCTGCAGGATCAGGGCCGACTCACGGTCGAGGACACACTGTCGATTGCCATGGATCTGGCGGTGGCACTCGGGGCCGCGCACAGGCAGCAGTTGGTCCATGGCGATCTCAGTGCCCGAAACGTGTTACTTGACCGGGACGGTCGGGCAACGCTGGGTGATTTTGGTGTTGCAGTGCAGCAGGGTGAAGCACTGGCGGGTTTCAGTCCCCAGGCGCTGTCACCGGAACAGGCCCGTGGCGACATGTCGGATCCACGCAGCGATTTTTTCTGCCTCGGGTTACTGCTCTATCGGGCGCTCTACGGCCAGCATCCCTATGCAGACAAAGACAGCGTCGACTACGACACCCTACAGCGGGGACTCGACGAAGCGCCCCTGCTACCCGGGCTGATGCCGGGCGTAGCCGATGCCGTGGTACAGCTGCTTCGCGATCTGCTGGCGCAGGACCCCAACCAGCGAATCCAAACGGCCGTGACGCTGCGGGAGCGCCTGCGGCAACTACGCGTGCGTCTGCCGGCCTCTACGGAACTTGGTGGGCATGTGGCGCGTTTGCAACGGAGTCTACCGGCGCCGGAGTTACCCCTTCGCCTACCCCGACGCCTGGTGACCCTGCCGCCGATGAAGCGGGTCAGGGACTGGATGCGTGGCTACTGGCTGCGTGGCAGCGTCGGCGCGCGTCTGCTCGTGGTGGCTGTGGCCCTGGGGCTGCCTCTGTTGTTGCACGCATGGCTGCAGCGGCCCGGACCCTGTGTGGCTGTCACGAACATCGATTTCAAGACTCAGCGTCTGCGGGGTGTGGACCTGCCGGCCGAGGCAGAGCTTCTGGGTCAGCTCGTACGGCTGGTGAAGCAGGAGCAACCCCAGGCGATGGTGATTGCGGACACGCCCGATAGCGATTCGCTCTGGACCCTCAGTCGCCACGGCCTGAGTGACCGCTGCGTCGCGCAGCGCCTGCTGGAAATGCGCTTTGAGTGCGAAGACCAACTGTGTGATCTGGTACTGGATGCGCGAGGTCCGAGAGGGGGCCAGCAACTCAGCATGCCCTTCGTTGCGGGTATCGGTGAACAGCGCTTTTTGTCGGAGCTCAGACGGCTGGTGGCTGAGCAGATGACATTTCTGATGGACTAGCCCGCCGCGATCTGTGCGAGCGTCTGCACCAGGGCATGGTTCAGGGGTAGCGGTGCTTCGGGGGCGCGACGAATGAGTTCGCCGTTCAGGTAATCGATCTCGGTCATCCTTCCTGCGAGCACATCCTGGAGCATGGATGAGCGGTTCGCCGCCGTGTTCCGGCAGACCTGAACCGCTCGCTCCTGCAGTGAACCGGTGTTCCAAAGTCCGAGATCACGCAGCACGGGTTCGGTCTCTGCACACAGCCCCGCGAGCGCATTGCCCGCCTGATCCACAATGAGGAGTTCGCCGTTACGGCATCGCTGCACGGCGGTCAGCGCATTGATCACGCAGTTGATGGAAAATTTTTCGCCCAGCGCCCGCATGATGTCGGGGCTCCACGCCCAGCCCGGCAGGCGCGCTAGCTGCTGGTCGAACCAGTTTGGGGGCGGGGCCGATGAGGCGGGATCGCCAACCTGCGTCTGACCGGTGCTGATGACGCTGACGTCACCATTTGCGTCGCGGTACGCGGCGGCGGTGGTCACGGCGCGCAACAGCGAAAATTCGCCCGCGGGCAGCTCGCGCTCGAAACCCAGCCCATTGGCAGTGGTGAGTACCACGGCATTGGCTGCGAGGTGCGGTGATACCAGTGCGAGAGCGGCCGCGACTTGTCCTGCCTTGGTCGCAATGATCAGACGCTGTATTGGTGCGCCCGCGCCGTGCTCCAGATCCTGGGCAATGATCTCGTAGCGTCGCCCATTCGCCTGCAGTCTGCGCCGCAGCTCACCTTCACGGTGATGCAGCAGCGTTGCAGGAATCCCGGTCTGGTCAAACTGCCAGCGCAGCAGGGTGCCCATGGCGCCGGCGCCCAGCACGTACCAGTGCTGATCGTGATTCATAAGCTCAGTTCTCCAGCGCCTGTCGCAACACGCCCAGGGCCTCCGTTAGCGCCGCCGGTAGGTACCGCGCATACCATGCTGCGGCAATCACGGCGTAGGCAAGGCGGTGGTCTGCAAAGTGTTGCCATTCTTGCTCCGACGGTGGCCGGTCAAGATATCGGGCCAGCAGCTCCGTTGCCTGCATGGGTTTCAGTTCGCTGGCGGTGACCGCCAGGTCAAAGAACGGATCGCCAGCGCAGGCGTATTCCCAGTCCAGGGCAATGAGCCCGGTAGCTGTGAGCCGGCGGTTGGCACGCAGTAGGTCATTGTGACAGAGCCGCGACGGCCTCGAGTTTGCCTGTAGCCGATCGGCGGTCTGCGCCAGACGCCGCTGATGCCCCGACAGCAGCAATGCGAGCTTCTCATCGGCGGGTGTGGCCAATTGATCTCGTAGGCGCTGCGCGATCTGTAGCGTGGGCCCCTTGGGAGTAAGGCGGTGAATGCGCTGTAGCAGCACGGCCAGTTCGGCTAACGTTTCGCGACCTTCAAGCGCTCCTACAAAGGGGCAGAGCAACAGGCCGAGGTCGGGGTCGGCCCGCAGCACCGGGGGTGCGATGCCGGCCTGAGCGGCCATGGTGTGGACCACCGATTCCCGGCGATGACAGGCGTCCCGAGGCAGGGGCTGGCGGGCCAGACGCAGTACCCAGCGCCGCTCGTGGCCACGCAGCAGCACGGTGCGATGACTTTGACCGCCGGTCAGGGTACCGGCATACGTGGGGCGGTGCGCTTCGTCTGGAGCCCAACGGACGTAGTCATCCAGAAGTTGCTCGATCAGCTCGTGGTCGCGCTGTGAAAGCTCTGCTGCCATGTTCTCCAGGCAATGAAGGCCAGTACCGTGTACAGGAGGTAGAGCGCCGACGATGCCAGTAATCCGGACTGGAAGTACAGCACAACGGTGATCGCATCGATCGCGATCCAGTAGAGCCAGGCCTCGAGTACTTTACGCGCGACCAGCCAGGTGGCAATCACACCACCCCAGCTAGTGCCGCTGTCCAGCCAGGCCAGGAGAGAGCCGCTGGCATTCTGGATCAGCACCGCGGCCACCGTCAGTACAACGAGCAGGCTCAGGCCGATCAGATGGACGCGGCCCGTGGCGCGTTGCACCTGTAGCGGCGCGCCGTCGGCTGTCGTCCAGTGAATCCAGCCATGGATCGCCACGGCAACGTAATAAATCTGCAGCAGCGCCTGCATCGGCAGGCCAGCGTTCCAGAAGACCACCAGAAACAGCAGCGACGACGCACCACCGGCGACCCAGCAGCTGCGTTGCTCGCGAATCGCCAGCAGCAGGTACAGTAGGCCGAGGGCGACGCCGGACCATTCCGCGATGGTCAGCAGCATCAGAACCGCAGCTCCAGGCTCGCGCCGACCTGCCGCGGTTCACCGTACTGCACGTACTCCTCTACGATGTAGCCTTTGCGGGGGTCGTTGCCGAAGCTGCCAAAGCCGCGGATCTCATAGTCTTCGTCGGTGATGTTGCGCAGCCATAGCGCCAGTTCCCAGTTGGACTGCTCCCACGCGACGCGCGCGTGTACGAGGGAGTAGCTGTTCGAACGCGCGTCGTGGCGATCCGAGAAGTAGAAGCTGTCGCGCCCCTCCCACTGCAGGTCCGCGCGCAACCGCGGCATGGGGTAGTAACTCAATCCCGTGGCGAACTGGTACCGCGGTGCATGGGCCTGGTCGCGGTCGCTGAGGTCCACGCCGTCGGCGTTGACGTAGTCGTCAAAGCGTGCCCGCAGCAATCCCAGATTGAGATACAGCTCCAGGGTGTCGTGGGGCCGGGCGCGCAGCTCCCATTCCAGGCCGTAGTTGGCCCCCGAGGCCGCATTGTCGGTGTAGTCCACAAAAGCGGTGCTGCCATCGCTGCGCGGAATAACCAGGGAGCCGCGTACCTGCTGGTCTGCACGATCCATGTAGAACACGGTCAGGGCGTGCTGCAGGCGACCCTCGGCGAAGCTCTGGCGGTGACCGAACTCCAGGTTGTAGAGGTGCTCCGTAGCAAAGAAGCGCCGCGCGTTGAGGGCGTCGCTGTTTTGCCCGTCGTCGGGGTACGCAAGGATGCTGCCATTGACACCGCCGGCGCGGTAGCCCCGCGACAGCGACGCGTAAAGCATGCCCAGGCCGTCATTGCGGTAGCTCAGGGCCAGTTTGCCACCCCAGAGATCGTCATCGGGGCTGGCCTGCACGGCTCGAGAGTCGTCGTAGTCCATGTTCCGGCGTGCCAGGCGCAGTCCTGCGCTAATCTGCCAGGCTTCGTTGATGTCCAAATCAAACTGGCCGAAGCTGGCGATGGTGAGGGCTTCAAAGCGACTGGCAAAATCCTCGGCCTGATAGGTGTATTGCCGCAGCAGTGTCTCTTCGTCATTCAGCACGTAGACGCCACCTACCCAATCCAGATTACCGACAGACAGAGCGATGGGTGTGGTCGAGGAAACGCGCAGCTGGGCACTGGCGCTGCGCCGGTCGCGCAGGTAGCGGTCGAAGGAGGAATATTCGAGATCGGGTGCGATGCCGACAAAACTCCAGTCCTCGTCGTAGCTGTACTCAGCGTCGGAGTCCGCGATGTTGGCCACGATTTCAAACTGCGCCGAGTCACCGGAGCGACGGTACTGCACCCCCAGGGCATCACTGGTCTGGCGATCCCGACCTGGCTGGTCTGACAGGGTGGTGCGGGTATTGTCCAGGGAGAAGGCGTCGTAACCGTTGTCGATGTCTATGTGGCTGGCGATCAGATCGAGCTGCTGGCGATCCCCGTCGAGCCAGCGCAGGCGCCCGCGCAGCAGGGTTTCGTCCCGTTCGTTGGTGTTGTCGCGGCCGAGAAAGGCATTGTCGAGAAAACCGTCACTGCGATGGGCGAACGCGGCCAGACGAAAAAGTAGGCGATCTTCAACCAGGGGGCCGGTAATGCTGGCGCCGAGCTCACGACGGCCGTAATCCCCAATCCCCGCACGGATGCGTCCCGAGGTCTTGGGCTCTGGCGCGGCGGAGCGCATATTGATCAGTCCCGCGAGGGCATTCGCACCGTGCAGTGTGCCCTGGGGGCCGCGCAGCACCTCGACCTGCTCCATATCGAACAGTGAAGCGGCGGTACCCAGGCCGCTGAAGTCCATGTCGTCAATCAACAGGCCCACGGAAGGGTTCAGGGGTTCGACGAACTGCGACCGCTCGCCGATGCCGCGCACCTGGTAATAGCGCGCGCGGGAGCTGCCGCCGGACAGGTTCACGTTGGGTGTCACCGCAAGCAGATTTTCCAAATGCAGGGCGTTGCGCTGATCCATCAGGTCCCGGCTGATGACACTTGTGCTGGTGGTCAGCTCGAGCCAGGGGGTGTCGCGCAATTCGGCGGTAACCACCACCTCTTCGAGCCGCGACTCATCGATGTCAGTCTGAGCCGTGGTTGCCGACGCAAGCGTCGTCGCCAGCAGGGCAATGCCGGTGCCGCGCAGAATTTGGGGGAGGGTAGGATTAAAGCGCACGCCAGGTCCTTTTTTGTGGGGACTGCGGGCATACGGAACGGGTTTGGGGGGAGTGGACCGCCAACCTTCCCTACGCCGGCATGGTCCGGATCAGGTTCAAAGGGTTCGCGGTCTCATCGGTACGGGGCAATCTGCCCAATCTGCTATGGCAGCTGCCGTACTGACGGGAGGACGCATCTCAGGCCGTGGCCACCCCCAGTTTGCGGGGGCGAGTATAGAGGCCTTACACTGCGGCATCAACGTGGTTTCGGAATACGCCGTGAGCGATGGAGACAGACCAGAAGAGGCGGTCACCAATATAGAAATGACCTCTGTTGCCGCTTCCGAACCACTGATTCGCCACGATCAGGTGGCACCGGTTCACCTGCATGTAGTGCAGCAATTGCACCAGGCACAGCGGAATCTGCTTGCTACCAAAAGCCTGGCCTCGCTGGTCAAGTATCTCATCGAGGATTTTCCCCGCAACTTCGGCTCGGCCCACGCAGAGCTGCATCTTCATGATCCCGATGGCGACCTCAGCGCTCAGCTGACAGTGCGCAAGCTGTTCGGGGACGCGCTGGTGATTCACAGCGACAGCGATGCGCTCTATCGCCTGTATCCCGAGCGACCCGTTACTACGATCCTGGATATGCAGGACGAGCGCATGTTTGCCATTCTCGCGACCGATGACCACGCCGACGGCGCCGTGATGATGCCGCTGGTGGATGGCAGTCGCCTGCTCGGCAGTTATCACCTGGCGCTGCACGATGGCATGACCGACTACGGCGAGCAGGAACAGGCGCTGTTTGCGATGCTCGGCCAGCTTTGTGCCGCGACGCTGTTGCGGGTGGTGGAGTATCAGCGAGTGGATCAGCTGACGCTGCTCGACCCGGTGACCGAGATGGGCAATCTGCGGGCCTTTCGGCGCAACCTGCTGCGCGAGATTTATTGGTCCCGGCGCGTGGAGCGCCCCGTTGCGCTGCTGAGCGTGAGTGTGGATGAGCTCGACGAGCTCGGTCGCAGTTACGGCGAAGTCGCCAGCCATTTTGTGCAGCGGCGCGTCTCGCAGCGCCTGTGCTCGGACCTGCGCGCCACGGATTACATCGCCCACACCTCCGAAACCCAGTTCACGATTCTGCTGCCCGGTTGTAATGAGCCCCACGGCCACGACATTGGCGAGCGTATTCGTCGCGATATTGAGCGCTTCGCGATCGATGACGGTCGTGGCGCGGTGTTGTACGTGAGCCTGAGCATTGGCCTGGTGTGCTGGGAGCCGACGCGCCATCCCGTGGAGTCCAGCGATCGCCTTGCGGGGCAGATGGAAAGCGAGGCCATGGGCGCCATGGATAAATCCATACGTGCTGGCGGCAACCGTATTTCTGTCGCCCGGCTGGGGCTGCTCATGCTCTGACGTCGACGGGGCGGTCCCCAACGGGAAGTCGCCCTAACGTGATAGACTCCGGCACCGTAACTCCATCACGTCACCATTGAATAAGGTAGGAATCATGGCCGAACAGAAAGCCACGAATGTGCACTGGCACGAAGGCGATATCACCCGGGAACACCGCCAGAAACTGCTTGGGCACCGCGGTGCCACAATCTGGTTTACGGGACTGTCCGGTAGCGGCAAGAGCACCGTGGCTGTGGAGCTCGAAGGCGTATTGCACGAGCGCGGCGTGCTGGCCTATCGCCTTGACGGCGACAACGTGCGCATGGGCATCAACAAGAACCTGGGTTTTTCCGCCGAGGACCGCACTGAGAACATCCGCCGTATTGGCGAGGTCGCCAAGCTCTTTGCTGACAGCGGCGTGATCGCGTTGTCGAGCTTTATCAGCCCCTACGTTGCCGATCGCGACGGTGTGCGCGCGCTACATGAAGCCGCTGGCATCGACTTTATCGAAGTGTTCGTCGACTGCTCCCTCGAGGCGGCCGAAGCGCGTGACCCCAAGGGGCTGTATAAGAAGGCCCGGGCAGGCGAAATCAAGAACTTCACCGGCATCGATGATCCCTACGAGGCGCCCAACGCGCCCGAAATCCATCTGCATTCTGACACCCAGTCCCTCGACGAAGAGGTCGCGGCGATTCTGGCGACGCTGGCAGAGCGGGGCATTATCAGCGCCTGATGCTTTGCGGCGCTTAACAACAATCAACGCAACAACCGAACAGATAGCAAGGACACCCCCATGATCAACCCCCACGGTTCCGAGGAATTGCAGCCGCTGTACGTTTACGATGACGCCACGCGCATGGCGCTGGCGGAGGAGGCCGAGGGGCTGCCGTCGCTGCTGCTCAATTCCGCCGCTGCCGCAAACGCGGTCATGCTCGGTGCGGGCTACTTCAATCCCCTGCAGGGCTACATGGATCTGGCCGATGCCCGCTCTGTAGCCCGTAGCCTGCACACCAGCGATGGCCTGTTCTGGCCCGTGCCCATCGTCAATCTGACGAAGGACGAGAACGTGGCGGCGGGCAATCGCATTGCCCTGCGTGACCCGAACGTTGAGGGGAATCCGGTGCTGGCGGTCATGGATGTGACGGCGGTAGAAGAGGTCTCCGATGGCGAACTGCGCGAGATGGCCGAGAAGATCTTCCGCACCCTGGACGAGAATCATCCCGGCGTCGCGACCTTCCTGTCCCTCGGCAATCGCATGGTCTCCGGCTCCATCCAGGTGCTGAACTTCTCGTACTTTGCTGACGAATTCCCCGAAACCTTCCGCACGGCGGTGGATATTCGCGCCGAGATCGCCGAGCGCGGCTGGAACAAGGTGGTCGCGTTCCAGACTCGTAATCCGATGCACCGGGCCCACGAGGAGCTGTGTCGTATGGCCATGGAGGACCTGGGCGCCGACGGCATCCTGATCCACATGCTCCTGGGCAAACTCAAACCGGGCGACATTCCCGCCGATGTGCGCGACGCCTCAATCCGCAAGATGGTCGAGGTCTACTTCCCGCCGAATACCGTGATGATCACCGGTTACGGTTTCGACATGCTCTACGCCGGTCCTCGCGAGGCCGTGCTCCACGCCGTGTTCCGCCAGAACTGCGGCTGCTCCCACCTGATTGTCGGACGGGATCATGCCGGTGTCGGCGATTACTACGGTGGCTTTGACGCCCAGACGATTTTCGATGAAGAGGTTCCCGAAGGGGCCCTGGGTATCGATATCTACCGCGCGGACCACACGGCCTACAGCCGCAAGCTCGATCGCGTGGTGATGATGCGCGACGCGCCCGACCACGATAAAGAGGACTTCGTGCTGCTGTCGGGTACGGCGGTGCGGGAGATGCTGGGTAAGGGAATTGCACCACCCCCGGAATTTTCCCGCCCGGAAGTTGCCCAAATCCTCATGGATTACTATCGCAGCCAGTCGTAGGGGAGTCGGGGCAGCCTTGTCCCGGCTTTCATATTAGTGTCACAATTTTGCCATTCAATGGCCGCTCCCTGGGGTCGGGCCATGATTGTAAGTAACCACCACTACCCGGAGCTGACGTGACGGCGCTCTGGATATCGCGCTTCGAGAGTGCCGCGGCGGGTGCATCGCAACGCCTGGTGGCGCTCTTTGAATTTCTGTCCCGGCCCACGGTGCTACCCCGGTTGCAGCGCGGGCTGATCGTCTTGTTGTGCCTGTGGCTGCTGCTGTCCGTCTGGCGCTCTGTGCTGACCTTTATTCCCGAAGCTCCCCCGCTACCAGCGCAAACGGTGATCAACCCTGCGACGGCTTCAGCGGCATCGACGGAGCGACGGGCGGTGGATATTGAGGCCCTGGCGGCGGCACCGCTGTTCGGCGAGCCGGGTGAAGCACCCACGCCGCAGGAACTGGCGGCGACTAGTGGCCGGGCGCCGACGATGAGTGAAGAAGAGGCGGCGGTGGCCCTTGCAGGAATCGAGGACGGGGCTCCCGAGACCCGCCTTCCCCTTGTGCTACGTGGTGTGGTCGCCTCATCGGATGCCGGCCTGGGCCAGGCGATCATCGAGCATCGCAAGCAGCAGGACCTGTACCAGGTAGACGACGAATTGCCGGTCAATCGCAAGGTGCGGCTGGCCAAGGTGCTGCCGGACCTGGTGGTGCTGGACAATGGCGGGCGCTACGAGGTGCTGCGCCTGTTCGAGCAGACTGACCTCGCCGCGCAGATGGCTGAGAACGCCACGTTGAGTACCCCGGTCTCCAGTCGCTCAGCGACAGAAAAAGCGCCGGAGCGCGTTAAAACCGTAGCCCAGGCACCGGAGTTGGCGGCCCGTTATCGCGAGCAGCTCTACGACAATCCTGAATCCCTCGCCGAGGTGGTGCGCATTTCGGCGGTCCGCGAAGGCGACGAGATCCGCGGCTACCGGGTCAGCCCGGGTAAGGCGGCGCAGGAATTCGCCGCGCTGGGTTTCGAAGCGGGTGATATCGTGACGGCGGTCAATGGGCTGTCGCTCAAGGACCCGGCCAACACTATCCGCCTGTATCAGGCCATGCGTTCGGCGCGGTCGGCAAATTTTGAACTGGAACGTAAAGGAGAGGTTGTGAGCCTGGATGTAAGCATCGGTGGAGACAACCCGCAATGACCAGGCGCTTCACCCGCTGGCTTGGTGTGGGAGCGCTCTTTGCTTCCATGGTTTTTCTGGCGCCCCTGGGATCCGCCCAGGATTTCACCGTAAATCTCAAAGAGACCGATATCCAGGAGCTGATCAAGTTCGTTTCGGAGGTCACGGGCACCACCATCGTTGTGGACCCCGCGGTGAAGGGCAAGGTCAAGGTGGTCTCGGCCCGCCCCGTGGACGCCAGTGAACTCTACGATCTCTTTCTGGCTATCCTGGACGTGCATGGCTATACCGCGGTGCGGTCCGGCGCCGTGGTGCGGGTGATCCAGAGTAAGGACGCGCGTTCCGCGTCGGTCCCTGTGTCCGCCGGTTCGGCGGCAGCGACCAATGACGAGTACGTGACACAGGTGCTGCGCCTGGACAATATCTCGGCGGCCAAATTGATTCCCGTGCTGCGCCCCCTGGTACCGCAGCAGGCGCATATGGCCGCCTACGCGCCCAGCAACGCCATCATCATCTCAGACACGGCGTCCAACATCAGTCGCATCCAGGACATCATCGAGCGCATGGACCGCTCGGCGATCCAGGAAACCGATGTGGTAGCGCTGCGCTATGCGGTCGCCGAAGACGTTGTGCGCATGATCGAGAAGCTCAACGCCTCGGAAGCCAAGAACAGCGGCGGTGAAGTCGATGTATTGCTGGTGCCGGACAAGCGGACCAACAGCGTGCTTGTGACTGGCGATGAACTGCAGCGGGCGCGTATCGGCAAGCTGATCTCCTACGTCGACACGCCGCTGGAGCAGACCGGGAATGTTAAGGTGATCTACCTGGAGTACGCCCAGGCGACGGAAATCGCCGAGGTCCTCACCCGGGTCATGCAGAACATCAGCAAGCTCGACACGGGAGAGGGCAACGGTAGTCGCTCGACCTCCAACTCAGCCACCATCGAAGCCGACGAGGGCACCAACGCCCTGATCATCACCGCCGACGCCGACGAGATGGCGGCGCTGGAATCGGTGATCCAGCGTCTGGACATCCGCCGCGCCCAGGTGCTGGTCGAAGCCATCATCGTCGAAATGGAAGTGATCGACGGTCAGGACCTGGGTCTGCAATGGCTGTTTGCCAATGACAGCGGATTCTATGGCAGCAACATCAACACCGATGACGCGCGCGCCCGGAATATCGCCGGTGCGATCCTGCCGTCCGACGGTGACAGCAGCAGCGGTACCAACACCGGTGACTTTGACGTGGGCAATCTGGCGGCGGCGCTGGCCGGCAGCGCTGGCCTGTCGCTGGGCTGGGGGGTGGTCGATGATGACCTCAGCATGACGGTGATCCTGAATGCGCTCGAAGAGCAGACCAATGCCAACATCCTGTCGACGCCCAGCCTGCTGACGCTGGACAACCAGGAGGCCTATATCACGGTAGGCCAGCAGGTGCCGTTCATCACGGGCTCCTTTACCAACACCGGGTCCGCCAACGGTGCGTCCAATCCCTTCCAGACCATCGAGCGCGAGAATGTGGGGATTACGCTCACCGTAACGCCCCAGGTGAACGAGGGCGATTCCGTGGTGCTGGACATCGAGCAGGAGGTGAACTCTCTCACCGGTGCCACGCTGGTGGCGTCGGCGGCGGCCGCGGACCTCATTACCAACGAGCGCAAGATCCAGACCAAGGTGCTGGCACAGGACGGGCGCGTGGTCGTGCTCGGTGGCCTGATCAAGGACGATATCCAGTCCAAGGAACAGCGCGTGCCGCTGCTGGGCGATATCCCCCTCCTTGGACGTCTGTTCCGCAATGATGCGGTCAGCGTGACCAAGACCAACCTGCTGATCTTTATCCGGCCCACCATCATTCGCGACGAGCAGGCGCTCGCCGGCGCCACGGCACTGAAGTATCGCTACATTCGCGACCAGCAACAGAATCAGCGGGACAAAGGCGTGAGCTTCCATGACGATGACGTGGTACCGCTGCTGCCTGACTGGGAGAGGCAGATCCTGGAGCTCGAGAAGATTCGCGAGGACGTGCGCTCCGAAACAGCACCGGTGGCGGAGCCCTGAGCACTATGGATGCGGCACCCCGTGAAGCGGCTGACAAGCTGCCCTTCGGTTACGCGAAAACCCACGGCGTGGTGATCGATCCCGCGGGGGGGCATCGCGTGTTCCACAGCGGTGCGCTCCCGGTAGACGTGCTGCTCGAGTTGCGCCGACGCATCGGACCGGCACTGGAGTTGCAGGCGCTGGACGACGCCAGCTTTCAACACCAGCTCTCGCGCGCCTACCAGCGCGACAACAGCGAGGCGGAGCAGATGGCTGCGGACATCAGCTCCGATGTGGACCTGAGCCGACTTGCTGACGAGATACCCGACGCGGGTGATCTCATGGATGGTGAGGACGACGCACCGATCATTCGCCTGATCAACGCCATCCTGTCCCAGGCCGTACGTGAGAAAGCCTCCGATATTCACATCGAAACCTTCGAAGATCGCCTGAGCGTGCGCTACCGCATAGACGGCGTACTCGCTGAGGTACTTTCGCCCAAGCGCATGCTCGGCCCGCTGCTGGTTTCGCGCCTCAAAGTGATGGCGCGCCTGGATATTGCCGAGCGCCGCGTGCCCCAGGATGGCCGCATCTCGGTGCGCATCGCTGGGCATGCAGTGGATATTCGCATGTCGACGATCCCCTCGGCCTACGGTGAGCGTGTGGTGCTGCGATTGCTGGACAAGCAATCGGGCCAGCTGCAGTTGAACCAATTGTCTATGCCCGAATCGGTGCTCGAGGGTTTCCAGCGGGCCCTGCACAGTCCCCACGGCATTCTGCTGGTGACCGGGCCGACGGGCTCCGGAAAAACCACAACGTTGTACGCGGGGCTGTCAGAAATCAACGACACCGCCCGCAACATTCTCACCATCGAAGACCCTGTGGAATACATGCTGCCGGGAATTGGCCAGACCCAGGTCAACACCAAGGTGGATATGACCTTTGCCCGCGGGCTGCGCGCGATCCTGCGCCAGGACCCCGACGTGGTCATGGTGGGGGAGATTCGCGATCTCGAAACCGCCGAGATTGCGGTGCAGGCCTCGCTTACGGGTCACCTCGTACTGTCGACTCTGCACACCAATACAGCCATTGGCGCGGTAACCCGACTGCAGGATATGGGCGTGGAGCCGTTCCTGCTGTCATCGAGCCTGATCGGTGTGATGGCCCAGCGCCTGGTACGCCTGCTCTGCACCGACTGCCGCCGCGCCGCACCGGTCACGGAGCAGGAGGCTGCGCTGCTCAACCTGAGCGCCGAAGAAGCAGCGAATACGGTGCTGCACCAGCCCCAGGGCTGCCCCAGCTGCAACAACAGCGGCTACCGTGGGCGCAGCGGTATTTACGAGCTGATTGAAGTGGATGATGCGCTGCGGGCCCTGATCCACGATGGCGCGCCGGAGCAGACCATGGCGGCCCATGCGCGGGAGTCCACCGCCAGTATCCAGGCGGATGGGCGCCGCCGCATTCTCTCCGGCGAAACCAGCCTGCAGGAAGTACTGCGGGTCACCGCTGTAAACTGAGGCGGCCGCCGTGACCGCTTATCGCTACCGCGCCCTGAACCCCGGCGGCAAGCTCGTCCGGGGAGTCCTCGAAGCCGATTCAGAACGTCAGGTGCGCAGCCAGCTTCGTGCCCGCCAGCTGCGTCCCGTCGAGGTGCAGACAGCGGCCCGCGCCGAAGCGGCGAATCAGAACCTGCGCCAGCGCCTGTTTCCCATGCGCATCAAGGGTGGTGAGCTGGCGCTATTGACGCGTCAGCTCGCCACGCTGGTGCAATCCAACCTGCCCCTCGCCGACTGCCTGCAGGCCGCGGCGGAGCAGACCCGGCGGCCGCGTACCAAGGCCATGCTGTTACAGGTGCGCTCGCGCGTGAGCGAGGGGCATACCCTGGCCTATGCGCTGGCAGAATACCCCCAGGTGTTCAACGAGATGTATCGAGCGATGGTGTCGGCGGGGGAGCATGCAGGCTTTCTCGGACCGGTGCTGGAGCAGCTCGCAGACTACGCCGAGCAGCGGCAGCACAGTACCCAGAAGCTGCGCATGGCGATGATCTATCCGTTTATTCTGCTCGGCGTGGCCGTGGCGGTTATCGTTGCCCTCATGGTGTTTGTGGTGCCGGAGCTGGTGGGCATCTTCTCGCAGAGCAACCGCGAGCTGCCATTGCTGACCCGGGTGCTGATCGCCAGCAGTGATTTTCTTCGCGACTGGAGTCTGTGGCTGATTCTGGGTCTTGGCGCTGCCATTGTGATTGCCCGGCGCTTGCTACGGGAACCCAAGCGGCGCCGGCGCTGGCACCGGTGGCTGCTGCGCGTGCCCGGTGTGGCGGGCCTGCTCATCGCCCTGGACACGGCCCGCTTCGCCTCAACGTTGAGCATTCTCATGGCCAGCGGCGTGCCCCTGCTCGAAGCCCTGCGCATCGCGGGGCAGGTGCTGGTCAATCTGGTCCTGCGGGACGAGAGCGAGGCGGTGGCCCTGGCGGTGCAGGAGGGCAGTAGCCTGAGCCGGGCTCTGGGGCAGGCGGGGCACTTCCCGCCGATGATGGTGCATATGGTGGCCAGCGGCGAGAGCAGCGGTGCCCTCGAGGAGATGCTGGAACGCTCCGCCGCAAACCAGGAGCGGGAGCTCGAAATGACCCTGGGCACCGTCATGAGCCTGTTCGAACCCCTGATGGTGGTCGTGATGGGCGGCATGGTGCTGCTCATTGTGCTGGCGGTGCTGCTACCGATTTTTGATCTGAATACGATGGTGAGGTGATTCCATGAAACAACGACACGGCGCGCCGCGCGCCCCGCGCCAGGGCGGTTTTTCTCTGGTCGAGATTCTGGTGGTCCTGGTGATCATGGGTTTGCTCATCAGCATCGTGGCACCCACGGTGCTCAATCGCGCGGACGAGGCGCGGGTGCAGAAAGCCCAGGCGGATTTCAAGGCCATCGAGACCGCACTCAAAATCTATCGCCTCGACAACTTTGTATATCCGACCACAGAGCAGGGGCTCGAAGCGCTGGTGAGTCCCAGCGACCTTGATCCGCAGCCGCGTAACTTCAAAGAGGGCGGCTACCTGGCGGAACTGCCCCTGGACCCCTGGGGGCGGCCCTACCTGTACCTCAGCCCCGGTGACAACGGCGAGGTCGACATCTACACCCTGGGCGCCGACGGTCTGGCCGGTGGCGAGGACCAGAACGCCGATATTGGCAACTGGAAAGAAAGCGAAGGCTGAGTCGTTGTGAAAGCGCGGGGCTTCAGCCTCGTCGAGATACTCGTCGTGCTGTTTGTGGTGGTGTTGATCACCGGACTGGCCACGCTGGGTTTCAATACGGGCTTACGAGACCGTGGCAGCGAAGACTTCCTCGCAGCGGTCGTGGCCACGGCGGAATACGCCCTGGATGAGGCGCGCTTTTCCGGGAGTGACTTCGGCCTGCTGCTGGCCCGGGATGCGTTGGGCGCGGGCGAGGGTGCACGGGTGCTGCACTGGCGCCAGCGCCTGCCCGAGGGCTGGCGCAACCCGGCGGGTGACGCAGAGCTGTTTGCACCGCTACCGGTACCCGAAGACGTGGAGCTGGAATTGATCCTTGATGAGCAGATCGTGGCGGTGCACGACGCCAACGCTGCAAACGCCGCCAGCGGTGCCACCCCCCAGTGGCTGTTCCTGAATTCGGGTGAGACCGCCGTGGGTGAGCTGGTGCTTCGCCGCCGTGAGTCCGGTGAGCGGCTCGGACGCCTCACCTGGGATGCCCTGGGCCGCTTTGAAACCTGGCGCGGCGATAATGATGAACCGCTTTCAGCCTATGCGCCCTGAAGCTCGTCAGCGTGGCTTCACGCTGATCGAAGTCATGCTCGCGCTCGTGATCGTTGCCACGGCGGTGCCGGCGCTGCTGCTGACCCTGGACCAGCAGATCGATGGTACGGCGCATATCCGTGACCGCTCCCTCGCCCAGATCATCGCGGCCAATCGCCTCGCCGAATTGCGCCTGGCCCAGCGCGCCGACTCCGTTGAGGGGCTGCGTGGCGAACTGCGCGGCAGTGAAGAAATGCTGGATCGCACCTGGTACTGGCGCATGGTGACCACGGCGACGGAGGTGCCCGGGTTCAGTCGCGTCGAGTTGCAGGTACGCACCACCGAAAACGAGAACCGTCCTTCGCTGCATACGCTGGTCGCGTATATCGCCTCGGCGGCGCAGGAGGACTGACGTGCGCCAGGCCGGGTTCACGTTGCTTGAGGTCCTCATCGCCATGGCGGTCACCGCATTTATTGCGGCGGTGGCCTACACCGGTATCGCCACGGTGATTGGTGGTGCGGAGCAGCTGCGCGAGGTGGGTGAGCAGACCCGGGATATGAACCGGGCCTTTGCGCTGCTCGACCGGGATATGCGTCAGTTCGTGCACCGCCCGGTCCGCGACGAATTCGGATTTCTGCAGCCCGCTTTGATGGGCGGTCCTCTCGCACCGGTGACCCTGGCCCTGACTCGCGATGGCTGGCACAACAACGGCCTGCCGCGTAGTGAACTGCAGCGTGTGCACTATTACGTCGAAGAGGGGCAGCTCTGGCGCGCCTACTATACAGTCCTTGACCGCGCGGTGGATTCCGAGCCCCAGAAGACCGTGTTGCTCAAGGGAGTGGAAGCGCTGGACGTACGTTTTCTGCAGCAGCTTGAAGTCCTGTCCATGGATCGCAATCTGGTGGCGGATACGCGGAACTGGCCCACCAGCTGGATGACCGAGCCCGGCGCGTCACCCATTGCTCCCCCGGTCGCTCTGGAGCTGCGTTTGACCCTGCAGGATCTGGGTGAACTGCGGAGGCTGTATGTGCTGCCACCGGCCTACTGATCACGTGCGCCAACAGGGCGTGGCGCTGATCATCGCCCTGTTTGTGGCAGCGTTGGCCGCCGCCCTGCTGGTCGGCTTGCAGCGGGACTTCGATCTGTCGTATCGCCGTGCGGCGAATGAGTTCATCGATGAGCAGAGCTGGGTTTATCTGCGAGGCGCCGAGGTCCTGGCCAGCAGGGCCCTGGAGCTGGACTACGACGCCGACATCGTGCGCGGCGTAGCCCGCGATGACCTCACGGAAATCTGGGCCCAGGAGAGCATGCCCTATGCCCTGGACGAAGGCGGTTGGATGGTGGGCTATCTCGAGGACCTGCAGGGGCGCTTCAACCTGAATCTGCTGGCGGCGCCGCCGGGTACGGGAGAAGGGGCGGCGGCCTATACACCGGCGCAGCAGCTCTTCATCCGCCTTCTGCAGGCGTTGGAGGGCCTGGAGATCAGCGAGTTTCAGGCCATGGCGATCACCGATGCGATCGGCGACTGGATCGATGCCGACGACCTTGTGCGACGCAATGGTGCCGAGAGCAACAACTATCTTTCGCGTACGCCCGCCTACGCCGCGTCCAACCAGGCCATGGTCAGCGTCAGCGAGCTGCGCGCCATCGAGGGCATCACGCCCGAACTGTTCCTTGCCCTGCGTCCCTTCGTCACCGTGTGGCCTCGCGAAGCGTCGTCTGTGAATATTCATACCGCGCCGGCGACGGTGCTGCGCGCCATCAATGCGGACGGCAATCTGAGGCCCTTGACCGTGGATCAGGGCCTGACGCTGGTGCAGGTTCGCGAGGAGTCAGGCTTTGTCGACATGGACGACTTTTTTCAACAGGCGCCATTCGCGGGCAGCGCTATGACCGCCGTGACCGGGGTGTTGGCGGAGTCGAGCTCGTACTATCTGCTGACCGCCCGTGTCGAGATTGCTGACCGGGAGCAGCGTCTGTACAGTGTGCTGCGTCGACGCGAGCGCCAGGTAGACGTGCTCGCCCGCAGGGGCGCCAGTCTCTACGATTTTCCCGCTAACCCGATCAATAGCGTTGCCACAGAGAGCCCGCCGTGAGTGAAAACCAATCCCTGCTGCGCCTTCGCGACGGTCAGCTGTTCTGGCTGGAGCCGGGGCGTGGGGAGTCCGTCGTTGACGGTGATGTCATGCAGCGCCTGGTCTCTGAGCTTGAACAGCGCAATCACCGCGTGGTTTTTGCCGCACCGGGTGAGGACGTTCGCCTGATCAATGTCAGCGTAAGCCGCGAGGAGCGTCGTCACCTCGATCAGGCCCTGCCCTTTATGCTTGAAGAGCAGCTCAGCGAAGACATCGATGCCCTGCATTTTGCGCGCGGGGCCCTCAAGCAGGACCAGCTGCCGGTGGCGGTGGTCAGCAACGCATGCATGGAGCAATGGCGGGCGCAGCTTGCCGACCTGCCGCCCACGCTGCCCTGGGTGCCCGAGCCACTGTTGTTACCCCACCAGAGCGGCGAGTGGACCGTGGTTCAGGATGAGGAGCGGGTGCTGCTTCGCTTTGGCGATGGTCGGGGCGCCTGCCTTGAAGTTGCGCACCTGTCGCTACTGCTGTCATCGCTGGCGAACGAGACACCGGGCCGGGTCGTGGTGTATGCCTCGGACGAGGCGCTGCGGCCCCTGTTTGAACCCTGGGCAGACCGCCTGGAGTGGCGGCGCGGTGGCCTGTCCGAAGCGCTGTTGCTCGGGCAGGGCGGCGATACCTCTCTGGACCTGCGACAGGGTGGCTATGCGCCCCGGCTGCCGTATGAGGCGTGGTGGCGCCAGTGGCGTGTCGTCGCGGCACTGCTGCTCGTCGGAGTGCTGGCGCAGGCAGGCTCCACCTGGCTGGACCTGCGTCGCCTGGATCGCGAGAACCTGGTATTGCGCCAGGAGATACAGGCGCTCTACCGGCAGGCCAATCCCCGCGGTAACGTCGTGGACGCCGAGCGGCAGTTGCGTCGGCAGATTCAGTCCCTCAGCGGCGACGGCGGTAACGCGAGCTTCACGGCGTTGTTGGCACCCCTCGGTGACGCGGTGTCGCAGCGCAAGGGTACGCGCCTGGCCAGTCTGAACTACAGCCAGCGCAGCGGTGAACTGCGCGTGAACCTGCTGGCACCGGATTTTGACGAAGTCGAGGCGTTGCGCCAGGCGCTGGTGAAAGCGGGTTTGCAGGCCACACTCGAGAATTCGTCCCGCAACGGGGATCGCGTGCGCGCGCGGCTGCGCATCGGAGGTGAGGTGTGAAGGCCTGGTTCCTACGTTTTACCTTGCGCGAGCAACTGATGCTGCTGGCGATGGCCGTGGCAATCGTCACCTATATTGTGGTGGCTCTGGTGCTTGTTCCCATGGAGCAGCAGCGGCGCGAGCGCAGTGCGCGCAACGTTGCCACCGCCGAGGCGCTGGGTCGCGTGGATGCGATGGTCACGGAGCTGGAGGCGCTGCGTGGCAGTGGTAACCGGTCCGCCCGCGGTGGTAATCGCAATCTCACGGCCTTACTGAATCGCTCCGTCGCGGGCTACGGCCTGCAGATCAGTCGTCTTCAACCCAACAGCCAGGGTGCGGTACAGGTCCGCTTCGAGTCGGTGCCCCTGGAGCCACTGCTGCGCTGGATACACCGGCTGGAGACCGCCGATGGCCTGCTGGTGCAGGAGTTGTCGATGAGCCAGGTCAGCGCGGCGGGTTACGTGAGCGTGAGTCTGCGGGTGTCCGGAGCCGCGGGATGAGACTGCGCCTGATTGCGCTGGTGGTAGTTCTGCTTCTGATTCCCCTGGCCATTGTCTCGCTGCCGGCGCGGCTGATACCGCGACTATTGCCAGCAGATCAGCTGCTGCTGTCGGGACTGTCCGGCTCCCTGCTGCAGGGACAGGCAGCGCGGGCGATTCTGCAGACACCCGCCGGCCCCCTGCACCTGGGGCGCGTGCAGTGGCGCGTGCATCCGCTTAGCGTTCTTACCCTGTCTCCCACTGTCACGTTGCATAGCGAATGGGCGCAGCAGCGGGCATCGTTACGAGCCAGTGGCCGCGGCGACGTCCTGCGTCTGAGCGATCTGGATGGCAGTTTTTCTGCCGGGCTGGTGCGGCAGTTTGTACCCCTGGCGGTGGACGGTCAGGTGCAGCTGTTGTTCAGCGAGCTGGTGCTGGACGCCGCCGGCCCCCTGAACGCCGAAGGGCGGGTGGTCTGGCAGAACGCGCTCTGGCAGTCACCGGGGGGCGGGCGTCCCCTGGGAACCTACGTCGCTGAGATAACCAGCACGGGTGAGCGGCAGCTTTCTGGCCGCGTGGACACGCTCTCGGGACCAGTGCTGGCTACCGGCGATCTCAGCCTTGACGCAAATACCTATGGCGTCAACATGCTGGTTACGGGCCGTAATCGAAACCTGGAACCGGCGCTGGCCCAGGCCCTGTCGCTTCTTGCGGCGCCCGAAAATTCTGGCTACCGTCTGCGCCTGAGTGGCGAACTCGCCCCGCAGCGCTGATGTTCAGCCGCTGATTCCTGTTGTTACAAGAGTGGTGTATTGATGAGCGAAGAGAGCTTTCGCAAATACGAGTGTATTGTCTGTGGCCTGATCTATGACGAGGCCGAGGGTTGGCCCGATGACGGCATTCCCCCGGGAACGCGCTGGGAGGATGTGCCAGAAGACTGGATGTGCCCCGATTGCGGCGTGGGCAAGGAAGATTTCGAGCAGATCTGAGCGATGGATAACGCCATGACCGATAGTGAAACGGTGGCCAAACCGGACCATTCCCGCAACCTGCAAGCCCTGCGAGAAGAGCTTGCACGTCGCGACGTCGATGCCTTCGTGATCCCCCGCGCCGATGAGTATCTGGGTGAATACATACCCAAGCACAACGAACGGCTGCGTTGGGTCACGGGTTTTACGGGATCCGCGGGTATGGCCGTGATACTGGCCGATCGCGCGGCGATGTTTACCGACGGGCGCTATACCGTTCAGGTACGGCGCCAGGTCAGTGCAGCGGACTATGAATACCGCCACCTGATCGAGGACCCCGCGTTGCCGTGGCTGGCGGAGCAACTGTCGGCGGGCGACCGCGTGCTGGTCGATACGCGCATGTGCAGCCTGAGCTGGTATCGCGAAGCCGAGAAGACGCTCGGTGCTGCCGGGATTACGGTGGTGGCGACGACAGACAATCCCATCGACCACTGCTGGCAGGATCGTCCTGCCCAGCAGATCGCACCCGCATTGCTGCTCGATGAGCAATTCACCGGTGAAAGCAGTGAGGCCAAGCGGCAACGCGTGGGCACGCTGCTGCGGGACAAGGGTCTCGATGCCGCCCTGGTGTTCGCCGCCGATTCCATCAGCTGGTTGCTCAACACACGCGGTCGCGATGTTCCCCGCTTGCCGGTATTGCTGAGCTACGGCATCGTTGAGGCGAACGGCAACCTGCATGTGGTGGTGCACCCGGGCCGTATTCCCGCGGGCTTCGCGGAGCACGTGGGTGCCGGTGTTCGCGTTTTGAGCGAGGAAGAGGGTGCGGCGCTCCTGGGTAACTGGAGCGAGAAAAAAGTACTGGCGGACCCGGTCGGTGCCAGCGCCTGGACGCAACTCAGCCTTGCCGAGGGCGGTGCGACGCTGGTCGCCGGTGAGGATCCGGTGCAACTGATGAAGGCCTGCAAGAACAGCGTTGAAGTCGAGGGTGCACGGCAGGCCCATCGCCGCGATGCAGTGGCCGAAATCCGCTTTCTGGCCTGGCTCGACGCCGAGGTCGCCGCCGGCCGTTTTCACGATGAAGCGGTGTTGGCGGATCGCCTTGGCGAGTTCCGCGCCGATGGTGAACTGTTCCACGAACCGTCCTTCGATACGATTTCTGCCGCCGCGGCCAACGGTGCCATGTGTCACTACAACCACCTGGACAATGTGCCGGCGGTGACGCAGCCCGACAGCCTGTATCTGGTGGACAGCGGGGGACAGTACTCCGATGGCACCACGGACATTACCCGTACCGTGGTGACCGGGGCACCGAGCGATGAAATGCGTGAACTGTTCACCCTGGTGCTCAAGGGGCACATTGCCCTGGACCGGGCGCGGTTTCCCGCTGGCACCACCGGCACGCATCTGGATGTGCTTGCGCGGCAGTTCCTGTGGCAGACGGGTCGGGACTACGATCACGGCACGGGGCACGGCGTGGGGTCCTTTCTCAGTGTGCACGAGGGACCTCAGCGCATTGCCAAAGCGTGGAATGCCACGGCATTGCGCGCCGGCATGATCGTTAGCAACGAGCCGGGCTACTACCGAGAAGGCCAGTTCGGAATCCGCTGCGAAAACCTGTGTGTCGTCCAGGAGGTCCCGGGAGCCGAGCAAGAAGTGCCCATGCTGGGTTTTGAAGCCCTGACCCTGGTGCCCTTTGACCGCCGCCTGATCGATCGGGAGTTGCTGAGCGAGCAGGAGCTGGCCTGGCTCGATGGCTACCACGAGCGCGTGCGTACCGAGGTGGGGCCTCTCATTGCCGACGAGGCGGTGCGCAACTGGCTGGATGAAGCAACCGCTCCCCTCGCGGTGGCCTAGCTTATCAAGCTTGGGGGGCAGTTCGCCGATGAAGGTCCCGGGCCTTTTGTGTAGACTGGCGCGATAAGCAAAAATCGGAGATCTACCATGGCAGCAGCCGGCGGCGACCACCACTGGAGCTCGCGCTTTGCCTTTCTCATGGCGTCGGTCGGCTTTGCCGTCGGCCTTGGCAACATCTGGCGATTCCCCTATGTAACGGGTGAGAACGGTGGGGCTGCCTTCGTGCTGGTGTACCTCGCCTGCGCCTTCTTTATCGGCGTCCCCATTCTCATGGCGGAACTCATGATCGGCCGTCGCGGCGATGCGGCACCTCCCATCGCCATGGAGCGGGTGGCCCGGGAGAGTGAGCGCAGTCTGCACTGGCGTCTGGTGGGGGGCATGGGACTCCTCGCTGCCTTCACCATTGAAATCGTTTATTCCGTGGTGGTGGGCTGGGTGCTCTGGTACCTGTACAAGGCCATCAGCACCGGCTTTGCCGACATGGATCCAACGCTCGCCGAGGCCCAGTTCGGCGCCGTGCTGGGCGATAACACGGGCATGCTGCTGTGGACCCTGGCCGGACTCGCGATTACCGGCTACATCATCTACGCCGGGGTGCAGAATGGCATTGAGCGGGCCGTGACGATCATGATGCCCCTGATGTTTATCCTGCTGCTGGTGCTCGCCGGCTACAACTATTTCGCCGGTGGTTTCGACGAGGCGATTGCCTGGCTGTTCACGCCGGACTTCTCGAAGGTGACTTTTGCCACGGTACTCGCGGCGATCGGACAGGCGTTTTTCTCTATCGGCGTGGCCATGGGCGGCATGATGACCTATGGGTCCTACCTGCCGCGCGAGATCTCGATTTCCCAGTCCGTACTGATCATTGTGATCGCCGACACGGGCGTTGCGCTGCTTGCCGGCCTGGTGATCTTTCCTGCGGTGTTCAACTACGGCCTGGACCCCGCCGCTGGTGCTGGTCTCATCTTCCAGACCCTACCCGTGGCCTTTGCGCAGATGCCCGGTGGCTACCTGTTCGCCGTGCTGTTCTTCCTGATGCTCTCGGTTGCGGGGATCACCTCGATGGTGGGGCTCGTGGAGTGCGTTAACGCCTGGATCGAGGAGCGTTACAACATTTCGCGACACCGCAGCGCCACGATCGTGATCGGCTCCGTGGCGGTGCTCAGCATCCTCAGCATTCTGTCCTACAACGTGATGGACGGGCTGCGCCTTGGGGATCGCAATTTCAACGACGTCATGGACTACTTCTCGAACCAGATTCTGCTGCCCCTGGGCGGCCTGCTCATCGCGATATTTGCCGGCTGGTTCATGAGCCGCGAGGCATCGCGGGACGAGTTCACGACGCTGACAGAGAAGACCTATGCGCTTTGGCGTTTTCTGATTCGCTACGTCGTACCGCCGGCGCTGGCCGTGATATTTATCATGGGCATTGCCGAGTGATTGTCGAGTGTTAGCCGAGTGTTAGCCGAGTGATTGCCGAGTGTTAGCCGAGTGATTGTCGAGTGTTAGCCGAGTAATAGCCAAGTGAGGGTCTAGATCATGCTCGCCACCCTGAGTGATCTGCTGTGGGGCAAGGTGCTGATCGTGCTGCTGGTGGGCATCGGTCTGTACTTCACCATCGCGTCGCGCTTTGTGCAGTTCCGCTACTTCGGTCGCATGTTTGGCGTACTGGCGCAGGCGCTGCATCACGACCGGGGGCAAGTCAGCTCATTCCAGGCGCTGGTGGTGAGCGTTGCGGGGCGCGTGGGTGGCGGTAACATCGCTGGAGTTGCAGTGGCCATCACCCTTGGTGGTCC